>JBJERG010000279.1:0-3133 GCA_051882155.1 Ruminococcus sp. | reverse complement strand
TTCAGCCGTTACAAACCCCTGCCTGATAAAGTACCCAAATAATGTAATCTTCTGCATATTTCCGCCTCTTTCCAAATACCGTCAGACATATCTGTCCGATTATGCCTTTTGGTATTAATAATAACATATTGAGAAAGAGAATAAACACGATTCCGCACAGCAAATAATGTATTTTTATAACTTATATTAAATAATTACAGAAAAAAATGCCGAATCATATACTTATATGTTCCGGCATCTGTTTTTATTCGTTTTTTTCAATGCTGATTCAAATGAACTGTCAAGAAAATCTCTGCTGCATTCTTCATATACATATTCGGAAAGTTCCTGAGCATATTTCATGCAAAGCTCACAAGGTTCATTAATTAAATCAAGTTTATTTTTTCGAGAAAGCTTTTTCAGAGCGCATTCCATACGTAAAGCAGCACTTTTACTGTCAGTTTTCCATGCAGCTTCGATTCTTATTACATGATGACTTTTAGTGTAACGTGCTCCTCCTTTTATAACTCCCAAATGAGCCATGAGCCTGTGCTGTATATCAGAAGTTATGCCTGTATAAAGAGAATCGTCACTGCAACGCAAAATATATATATAATATATCTCACTGCTGTTCCTGTTTGAGCTCATCACGGCGCTTACCTGTAAGGATTACAACGGCATAGGGTTCGGCATCAACAGTATCTGAAGGTTTATCTCCGAATCGGTTTCTTGTACTGCTGTCTGCAAAAACTGTCCATTCTATTTTATCTGAATCCGGTAAAAGAAATTGTATATCCTTTTCATATACATTACATATTACATAAATAAAAGCATCTTCAGATGTACCATGCTTCTCATGATCCTCTGCATAAAAGGCTGCTATACAGTGAGATTCTTTATCAAAAAATGCCTCAATGCCTCCCGGATAACGGAATGAAAGATCAGGATAACCAGTACCGTTTATATCCGTTTCATAGGTCGTGTTCCGAAGAACAGGGTGTTCTTTTCTGAATTGTATAACACTTCTTACAAATTCAAAAACTTCTTTCTCTTTTTCCAGATTGTTCCAGTCTATCCATGATATTTCACTGTCCTGACAATAAGCATTGTTGTTGCCATTCTGTGTATTGCAAATCTCATCGCCTGCATACATCATGGGAACTCCTCTGCTTGTCAGCAAAAGTGCAAATAAGCTTTTTATCTTTCTTCTGCGAATATGACATATATGCGGATCTTCTGTGTAGCCTTCCCATCCATTATTATAGCTTATATTCCAGTTATTGCCGTCACGATTCTGTTCACCGTTGCTTTCATTATGCTTATCATTATATGATACAAGGTCATACATAGTAAAACCGTCATGACAGGTAATAAAATTGATTGAACCTGATGAACCGCACTGATAATACATATCCTCCGATCCCGCAAAACGTGACATAAAATCAGGTGCATACTCGGAATTGCCGTTTATAAACTGGCGCATGGAATCACGGTATTTATCATTCCACTCAGACCATCTGCCCCAATGATGAAATCTTCCAGTAAGATAAAGACCTGCTGCATCCCATGGTTCGGCAATTATTATTGCATTCTTCAGCAATTCGTCTTCGGCAATATGCTTTGCCACCGGATTCTCCCAGTCTGGAACGCCATCTACTCCTCTTACAAGCATTGGTGCAAGGTCAAAACGAAAACCGTCAACGTGACATTCATTATGCCAGTAACGAAGACTGTCAAGTATAAACTGTTTTACTACAGGGTGATTGCATTTAAAAGTATTGCCGCATCCGGAATAGTTTGTATTAAACCCATCCGGCTGACTTATATAATATACCTCATTATCAATACCCTGGAAGGAATAACATTTACCCTTTTCTTCGCCCTCAGCAGTATGATTATAAACAACATCAAGAATGATTTTTATTCCGGCAGCATGAAATGCCTTTATCATTTCCTTAAATTCCTCAGTTTGTCTGCCTTCCAAACCGGACGCTGCATAACCCGCTTTTGGTGAAAAGAAATTAAGAGTACTGTATCCCCAATAATTCAGTATTCTCTTCTGATTGTAGAAACGATTGTATTCCATTTCATCAAACTCAAAAACCGGCAAAAGTTCCACACAATTTACTCCAAGGGATTTTATATAAGGTATTTTTTCAATAAGACCTTTGAATGTTCCGGGGTTGTCTACTTCTGAAGACGGATGCATAGTCATGCTCCTGATATGGGCTTCATATATGATAAGATCATTGACAGGAATATCCGGGAGAGTATCACCTTCCCAGTCAAAGTTATCCTCTATTATTTTTCCTCTGAATTTACCTGCACGTGTGGGATCAATATCCATACACCAGCTGTTTCTTCCGGAAACAGACTTTGCATACGGGTCAAGCAATACACATTCAGGCTGATAGCGAAGCTCACGCACTTTATCATATTCGCCGCCGAATCTGAATCCATATTCAATTTTCTCATAATCAAGACCATGAACAAAAATCGAGTAAACATTGCCATCCTTCATATCTGTCAGATAAATTTCTGCAAAGGGCAGCTTTTCTCCCGCCCTGAAAAGCACCAGAGTACAGGCAAGTGCGTGTTCACTGTAAACAGCAAAATTCACACCTTTTATCCCGTCTTTATTAGTACATACTGTAGCACCAAGTTTTGTACTGTCACCCTTTTCATATACAAGAGCTGTCATTAGACTATCAGTCATATCATTCATAATTATAATCCCTCCATTTATATGCAACACCTTATACTACCATATTTTTAAGTACTATTCAATATCATTTTGTAAATATAAAAAATAAAGTTTTAATAATTATGCAAAATGATCATTCATCATTTTTTATCGGTTTTTTTTTACTTCAATACAGTACTTGACAATGAATCTAAAATTTGCTACAATTAGTGTGATCGTTTAGAGGTATATTTCAAAAGTTAGACAGACTTTTTACTTCTGAAAATTATTATTACATATAATGAGGCTTTATGCTTCAGATTGGAGGATGCCATGGTATTCAGCAGCATTGATTTTATATTCCGATTTTTGCCGCTATTTCTAATTGGCTATTATATTGCACCTAAAAATTATAAAAATCTGATTCTTCTTATTGGCAGCCTTATTTTTTATGCCTGGGGCGATGGATGG
>JBJERG010000278.1:0-3151 GCA_051882155.1 Ruminococcus sp. | reverse complement strand
ATGGTAGCGGCAGTAGGATTTGAACCAACGACCAATCGGGTATGAACCGAGTACTCTAGCCAACTGAGCTATGCCGCCATATTGATTGTGTCGTTCGAACTTTCGTCCCATGCGACTATATTAGTATACCACAGGCAATGGGAAATGTCAATACTAATTTTCGATTTTTTTGAAGTTTGTGATTTTTGTGATTTTAAGCTCGATATACACATTATTTAAGTGCATTCTGCATAAAATACAGCATATAAATCCAGAAAAAGCATAAAGCCTCCGAACCGGAGGCTTTATATGCTTCGAAAGGTGGATGTATAACAGCCAGGTTATGAGATTATATCATCCCATGTGCATGAAATACCTGCCGCTGTTTTTGCGTAATAAGTAAGAATGAGTCCTGCATCAGTGAGGTCTGCTTTTCCATCGCCGTTTATGTCTGCTGCTGCTGCGTTTTCAGATGCGATCTCCATACCTGCTGCAGCCATTGCGTAAATGGAAAGCACGTTTGATGCGTCTGAAATATCCACTGTGCTGTCGCTGTTTATATCGCCTGTGACAGAAACTGTTACATAGAACACCTCAACGTCCCAGCCGCCGTAAATGTTGTGATTCTTTGAAATGATAATCGGGTATGTGCCGGGCTTTGTGCTGTCAAATGCACCTGTTATGACGTTGTATTCAGTCATTTCAGCCCGGTCAATCATAAGGTGCTGTGTGCTGTCAGGATCTGTCATGCTCTCATATGCAACAGCTGAGAATACGCCGCCTGTAAGGTCGAGTTCCTCGCCAATGTTATAAGTCAGCTTATCCGGCAGAGAGTCTATTGTTATCTCTAATCCGTGGAATTCTTCTCCTGTTTCAGCAGCTGTTACTGTCACGTCAAGCTCAGCCGTTGAGCCGTATATTCTGTCATATACAGTGAAATGAGCCGTTCCCTCGGATACGCCTACTATGTAGAAATTGTATGGAATATCACTGTACTGTGCTATTGCAACAGCCGGATTATCGGACACTGCATTTACAAGTGCGCCGCCATATTCGCTGCCGTCATAAAGAGTTACTCCCAAGCCGAAACGCTGTCCTGCGGAAACTGTAACTGTGCTTTCGGAAAGCTTTATTCCCTGTACAGTTGCAGTAGTATCTGCTGTTGTAGCGGTTGATGTATATACAGTAACGGGTGAAGTGGAACTGTTGTAAGTTGTGCTGCTGCCCGGTATAGAGGTTGTAAATGTAGGAACAGTTTCTGTAGTATCGCTGGGAAGAGTTACAGTGTTGCCGTATGGGTCGGTGGTTGTAGTAGATGTGGGCAGTGTGGTGGTCATATCGAGGTTGGGTTCTTCCGGCAGTACATCTATAGGCAGGATTGCTGTAAGTTCTTCACCGTTGTAAATTACAGTAAATTCAGCATAAGTGCTGCCTTCAGCCTTGCCTTCAATTTCGATATATAAACTATTATATTCCTGAGGAATAAACAGACCTGCGATAGATTCATCTTCAACAGACGCTTTAACATAATCTGCGGAGATCATTTTTGAGCCAAGATAAAACTCAACACGTTTAAAACCGTTCAGACCGTTCGGAGTGTTTACGTTAACTTGTACATAGTTTGGCTCGCATCTGAACTCAATGCCTGTTGAAGTGGTAGTGAATTCTGTTGTGCTTTGCAGTGATGTAACTGTATCCTCGGTAGGTATGGTGGTTGTTGTAACAGTGTTTGAAGGTGCGGTAGTTGTGGGAAGGGTTGCTGTAGTGCTTGAACCCATTGTAGTGCCTGTGTCGCCTGTTTCATCAGTTGTATAATTATTTGGAAGTACGTCTATAGGCAGGATTGCGGTAAGTTCTTTGCCCATATAGTCAACAGTAATTTCAGCGTAAGTGCCGCCGACCATAATGCTGTTTACATAGAAACCCCATGTGTAATCACATGGACCTATACCTGCAATATCATCAGCGTCCACTCTGAATTCCGGGTAATCTCCGGAATACTGCATTGAACCCACATAAAGCTCAACATACTGTGATTCGCCCTCTTTTATTTCTACATAAGAAGGATCGCATCTGAGCTCAATGCCTGCTGTAGTGGCTGTTGTCTGTGGACTGCTCTGAAGAGATGTAACCGTTTCACCGGGTGCAGTAGTTGTTGAAACGGTGTTGACGGGATCTGTTGTTGTGGGAAGTGTGGTGGTTACAGACGGTACATCTGTGTCGGAAACGGTCAGCATGAAATCTGCATACCCGCTATATATAAACCGGACATAAGTACTTCCTTCGCAAAGACCTCTTACCTTAAAAGTACCTGTTTCATCACCTTTTTCAACGGATACAACCTCCGGGTCGCCGATACTGAATTCGGGCAGTTCCTCTTTATCCCACACGCTGTCCGTATATGTGTTAATAAGGGTGACAGTCATTTCTTCTCCTACTGATATATTGTTTTTCGGAGCGTCGAATTTAAAAGCCCATCTTCCGAGCAAGGTTGTTGTAACAGCCGGTGTTGTGGCGCAGACATTCTCAGAAAACGGCACAGGTTCAGCCGATGCCTTTACAGGAGGCATTTGCGAAAGGGAAGCCATAATGCCCATAAATGCCGCAGCGGTTAGTGATAATGCTCTTTTAAATAAAGTTTTACTCATAACGATTCCTCCTTTGCTTAATGAAAGCCTTTTACTCTCTATACAATCGAACAGGGCAAAATGTTGCAAAAAATGTAATTTTTTTCAGTTTCGGAGCATTGCACAATAAGCGAAGAATAAATTTGTAAACATTGACAGAAGTTATTTTGTTGAGTTTTCCGAACAAATACTCTGATATGACAGATTTTGTACATGGTGTGTTTATAATTGTGATAAGGCTTGTGAAACAGATATTTATGTAAGGTTTATACATAGTCGCATATTCATTCATAAATTGTGACATTTTACATAAACGCACCCTTCTCTCTGTAGAAAACGACAGCAGATGTTACCGAATATTGGCTTTAATATGGCTGGAAACCCCCGATTTTCGGAGGTTTCTTTACAAAAGCAACATAGAAAATGTACGGAACATTTATTGCAATGCTGTGTGTACAGGTGTATAATAAAATTATATTTTGATAAAAACTTATGTATAATATTAACAAGTGAAAGGGATTATCTAAGAAACTAAGGAGGAATAC
>JBJERG010000277.1:0-3156 GCA_051882155.1 Ruminococcus sp. | reverse complement strand
TTCTTTATTGTATTATTTTGAGGTTCCTGTGTCAAGTTTTATTGTACCACATCAGGAACAAGTTTTACTGCAATGCGGAAACTGCCCTTGCACTTGGCGGACAGGCGTTCAAGCCCTATGTTTCCGGCGATAAAATTGCGGTTGACATTGTACGGGCTGACAGATACGTTCCCACAGCCTTTGATTCCTCCGGGAACATTACGGCGGCGGTATTCATGGAACGCAAAAAATCCGGTGACAGATATTACACACGTCTGGAATCCCATTCCCTTGATTCAATAAACAATACATATACTGTTGAAAACAAGGCTTACTGTTCCTTTTCAGAAGAATATCTTGGAAAACAGTGCAGTCTTGCAGATGTTTCCGGCTGGGAAAATCTCACTGAAATCCAGACCATAGCGAATGTACAGAAGCCGCTTTTTGCAGTATTCAGAGTTCCCTCAGTGAGCCACACAGACCCGGATTCTCCGCTGGGTGCGTCTGTTTATGCTGATGCGGCAGAACTCTTTGAGCAAGCTGAAAGGCAGTGGGAACGGCTCATGTGGGAATTTGAGGGTACTGAACTTGCCATTGACGCATCACAGGACCTGTTCCAGTTCAGCGGCAGAACACCTCTCAAAAGGCTGCCACGCACATTCAGAAGACTGTTCCGCAGGCATGATATTCAGCCGAATGTTAAACTCTCTGATGTAATACAGGTGTTCTCTCCTGCTATCCGTGATTCAAGCATTTACAACGGATTCAACAGGATTTTACAGAGAATTGAATTTTCATGCGGTCTTGCATACGGAACGCTTTCAGACCCTCAGACAGTGGAAAAGACAGCTGAGGAAATACGTACATCAAAGCAGAGAAGTTTTGCTCAGACGGTACGTATTCAGCAGAGTTTGCAGAATGCACTTGAACATCTGCTTTACGCCATGGAGGTCTATGCTGTTCTTTACGGACTTCCTCACGAGCAAAGCCCACAGCTTACCTGCTCATGGGGTGACAGTGTTTTAGAGGATACGGAAAAGACATTTCAGCGGCGTTTGCAATTGGCACAGGCAGGCTATCTGAAACCGGAATATGTTCTGGAATATGAGTTCGGCTGTTCAGAGGAAGAGGCTCTCACCATGATGCCGGACAACAGCATGAAATCAAATGCAGGAAGTCTTTTCGAGGGTGATATTTAATGCTTTCACCTGAGTATTACGAAAACTGCGCTGACATAATCCTTGCCCAGTATGCAGAACTGGAAGACGCCATTCTCCGTGATATTATCCGCAGAATGATGAAAACAGGAACAGTCACTGAATCTGCAAAGTGGCAGGCTCTGATGCTGCAGGAAGCAGGACTTCTTTACAGTGACATTGTAAAGGAAATTGCCGACAGAACCGACGCTTGTTCAGAACAGGTCAAGGCTCTTTTTGAAGATGCAGGAGTAGAAACAGTTCAGATCGACAATGAGATTTACAGAGAAGCAGGACTTGTTCCCGTTGACATAAGGCAGTCACCCTCCATGCGGCAGGTGCTGGAAGCAGGCTATCGCAATACCCTTGGCAACCTTGATAATCTCACAAGGACAACAGCTTCTGCAGGGCAAAGGGAATATATTGAAGCCTGCAACGGAGCTTACATGAAGGTGGCAAGCGGCGCATTTTCGTATCAGGAGGCAGTATCTTCAGCTGTGCATAATGTTGCTGAAAATGGAGTAAGGCTTGTACTGTATGACAGCGGTCACAGGGACAGACTTTCAGTTGCAGTACGCAGGGCGGTTCTTACAGGACTCAGCCAGACCTGCGGAGAGATAAGCCGTATGAACGCTGAGGAAATGGATTGTGACCTTATGGAGATAGACGCTCACGCAGGTGCAAGACCTTCTCACGCAGTATGGCAGGGCAAGCTTGTAAGTCTGTCGGGGAAAAATACAGGACGAATTGTTGACGGGATAGAGGTTCTATCTCTTTCTGATATTGGTTACGGAACAGGCGCAGGCTTCAAGGGCTGGAATTGTTCTCATGAATGGTTTCCGTATTTTGAGGGATTCAGCACACCGAATCATACTCCTGAAGAGCTTGAGGAAATGAACGCCCGAAACATTGAATGGAACGGCGAACTTCATACAAGGTATGAAATAAACCAGATGCAGCGCAGAGCCGAGCAGAATATCCGCAGGCTGAAACGCAAACTGGTTACATATGATGAAGCGGTGAAGAACGCTCCGGATGATTCCATAAAAACTGCTATGCAGAAGAAATTCCAGGATTCTGCGGTAAATCTGAAAGCGGCTGAACAGAAGCTCAGTGAGTTCTGCAGGGCAACAGGCAATGACAGGGATAAATTCCGAGAGCAAGAGATAGGATTCGGCAGAAGCCAGGCTCAGAGGGCGGTCTGGGCGAATAAAAAAGACTTGAAACAAAAAGAAGAACGTGCTATAATAGAAGAAATAAAAGCTTGCGGCATCAAAGGAACTGTTCACATTACTCCGCTCAAAATTAAAGCAGATTCTCTTACATTTGACTATGACCATATCAATCAAAGAAATCATAATGTTTCAAGAACTGATGCGATTTCTTATATTGAAAATGCAAAATTTTCAGTTGCAAGATGGAATGGAAAATACGAGAATTACTATAGTGATTCCGGTGCTGCTTTTGTAGAAACAGAAACAAATCATATACGAACCGCTTTCAACAGTGATGAATTCACAGATCAAGTGCAAAAAGCTTTGGAGGTTATAAAGAAATATGGAAAATGATGAAAAGGTTCTTTGTCCGCTTATTGATAAAAAAATATCAATTGTGGATTGTATGGAGAACCGTGAAACAAAGGATGAATCTATTCCTGAAGCTTATAAGCAGAAAACAGACTGGAAAAATATTTGCAGAAACTGCAAGTATTATGATTATTAAAAAGCACCTCCCACAAGGTGCTTTTCTTATACCCTGACCGCAGGGCAAGCGGCGGAGGGTGGAAAAATAAGAACACACAAAGTCTGCGGGTAAGACGTTCTTAATATCAAAAATAAGCGTTTTCTGAAATGGAGAACGCTTTTTTTATATCAACTTTTCAAAGGCGTTCCGCCCTCTTCTCCATCATCAGAGGACGCCTTTATCAGAGGAATCATGGGACTTAAATAATAACAGGAGGTAAAATATTATGCCAAATACA
>JBJERG010000276.1:0-3163 GCA_051882155.1 Ruminococcus sp. | reverse complement strand
CCGATCTGCAGAAACTGGCTGAAAAGGTCTGAGGAAGAAGTTTCCATATAGCCGAGCTGGGAGAAGATTTTCTGCAATCCTGGAAGCAATGTATCTATACTGTTTTTGTCTGCGGTTTTTCCGCCGTTCAGAGAGCAGGCTAACAGTGCAGCAAACATATTCCCGGAATTGGACCGGACAGGATCTGTTGTATCTACCGTGACTGCACCATAAAGTTCTGACAGTCCCAGCTCGCTCCATTGCGTTCCGTTCAATATACAATTCGTGAGCTTTTGCATATCTGCATAATAAATGCCGTCTGTAACCGTCACTATGCCTTCCTTTATCAGTGCCTCAGCAACCATTTTGTAAGAATACAGCACAATTGGAGTGTTGAAAATTATCTCATCAGAAACAGGCTTTCCATGGGTGTCTGTGTAATATTCCAGTGCTGTCTGACTGGAGGGAAAAAGATAATCCTTGTCAGTGAAATCAGCTGTTACCATATCAAGTGAACCTGCACGGGAATAATTCATTTCCAGATGATATTCCCTGCGAAGAATATCCTGAACATCTTCGTCCTCGAAAAATCCTATTTTTTCACCGCCGAGGTAGCCGTTTAATATTGTTACTGTGCTTTGTCTGCGATAGAAATAGTAGCCGCCTCCTGTGAGAATAATTGCCAGCAGAACAGCTATGCCAATCAGTCTTGTTTTCATCTTTCATTCTCCATTTTTACTGTTTGTTCCAGAAGGCGTATCTCTGCTTCCATATCGATCATTTCACTGTGCATGAGTTTCTGGAACTGTTCTTCAAATGCAGTGTTCAGTGTACCGATAGCTTTCAGCGTATTATTCTGAAGGCGCAATACATCTTCCGTTCTGAGATCAGTGTCCTGCAATTCGATATATTTTTTAAGAAGCGAAGAGGCTGTTTCCTGGTAATAATCAATAAACCGCCGGGCGGACTTGATTTTTTCAGGGTGCTTTTCCAGAAATGTTAGGATGTTTTTGGCAGTCTGCTTTAATCGCATAGTCTCCTGTTTGACTGCTGGTTCCTGAATCCGCTGCATTATTTGTTCAATGCAGCTGAAATCCTTTCGGGCTTCCTCCAACTGTATGATCAAAGTTTCACCTTCCGGCAGCATATCAATGCTTATTCTTCCGATTTTTCGTCTGGGTTTAAGCAGAAGTGATAATCCGAAGAATGTACCGGCTGCCAGAATAAGATCTATAAAAATATGCCATTGCAGCAGAAATAGCAGAACCAGAAAAAAACATCCTGCCAGCACACCCGCCAAAATACTTGCTGCGATTTCTTTTTGTTTATGTTTTTCCAAATCAGTTGTATCCTTTCACACTTCGGAATGCAGAAATCAGATCTGTGCGTCCATCGAATACACGGGCGTTAGTAAGCTCTGCCAGTTTTTCAAGCTGAGAGGGATCTGCATCTCCGAACATAATAGAAAATATTGGAATTTCAAGCCCAAGCTCTTTATAACAGGATGTGAACTCCTGTTCTGTTGAGGTTACGGAAGCACCGTCGCTCATCAGAATGATTGCAGGTGTGTAGTTTTCCAGATCCTCGTATTCCGAAAGAATTTCCAGTCCGTTTTTTAAAGCAATGTACATATTTGTACCGCCGTGAGGCGTTTCACTGCTGACTTTTTTGTAAAGATCCAGCATACTGTCGGCATCTGCTTTCTCTGATGTATAGATACTGCGTACCTCACCTGAAAAGGTAATAATAATATTGATCTCATCCTTGTCTGCCTGCAGCAGATTTTTTTCTGCATTTTCCTGAATCAGGATCTGTGACATGGCTTCTTCCAGCTGCTCATTTCCTTTGCCGGTCATGCTTCCGGAAAAATCCAGACAATATACATTCAGTGACGGCTTTCGAAATTCCGTCTGGTATAAACTCAATGCCTTTGTAAGAACCTTTTCTGACGGCATAACGATAGGGGACAGTATACGTTCTGTATTAATGCCCCAGTCTGAATTGAAAATATCTCTGTTTTCTTCCGAAACAACCTCAAATCCTGTGCGCCGTCCGGTTTTCTGTATCTCATTTTGTACGTTTTCTGACAGCAAATATTCCTGTACAGCAAGAAATGCCTTCTGTTTCTTTACATCACCATGATCAACATAGCCAAGCGGCGAGTCTGCGATACTCAGACCATCGTAGGGATATACAGCATAAAGCGGTTCCTTTCCCTGTGAAACAAGCTCCTGATTTGCATCAATGATAAGACATTCATAGTTTACCATGGCATCAAAATCACCGGCAAGGAACATATCCTTGAGCCAGTCTGAACTGCCGGAACTGCGGTCAATGCCGGATAGAAGCTGGGAAATATCACTTTTTAGTTTTTCGTTTTCCAGGTCACTTTCTGTCAATGTATCTGTCTTCCCAAGCAGTGCATACAAAAAGCCAATATAAGCGCTTGCTCCGGAATTGGACTGTGTGGCACTTGTCATGCAGAATGACAGCTGACCGCTCCTAATAGCCTGTAAAATGTCGTTTACAGAAACATCTTTGCCCACAAAACCAAGCTCTTGCGCCAGGGACTTGCGGATACCAAATACCACAGGTGTGGTGTAGATAGATTCATTATATTTCACCATATGTGCAGTGTCACCGATCGATATCCAAAGGCTGGATGCAGGCCAAACGGCATCGTAATCCTCAGCACCAGATTGAAGTGTGTGCATAATGTCAACAGAACCCTGATACGTCATTTCAATAGTAACGCCGGTTTCATCCGCACATTCCTCAAGGATATCAGCAAGCTCCTTGTTTTCAGAACCGGCAAGAATCCTTATGGTTTCTTCGTTTGATTTTCCGTTGTAACGTGCATCGGCAGGCGCACTGTTGGTTTCAGTGCTGCTGCATCCGCAAATTAAAGCAACAGGAAGAAGTGCTGCGGCAATAAAATTTGTGAAAACGTTTTTTTTCATGTAGATTCCTCCAATTTTGTACATAAAAATAATATCATGATGTGAGGTGTGGTGTCTATCTTGTTTTTAGAAAGAATAGGTAAAGTTCAGGTTAATTATTTCAATTTTCAGAGTCTTTAAATAAGACATCAAGTGTTTTTTGTGTTAAAAATTGCAGATTATAATTACGGCTTTACATAGATTTTTCATTAATATGATTTCAGACTTTACAAATGTAATTTATA
>JBJERG010000275.1:0-16578 GCA_051882155.1 Ruminococcus sp. | reverse complement strand
AAAAAATCTGACTGCGCATCTTACGCACAGTCTTTGTGCGGTATTGCCTAAAATAACACCGCAGAATGCATCAAAGGACACATTTCGAGCGGTGTCAGTTAAATTATATCAAACAGTATATTATTCGTCAATAATGCAGAAATGATGAGAAAGTGTATATCAGGTCGAATCCGAAGGAATAATGTTATTTAAACCGTCTGTTCCTGGTTTTCCTGTAACTTTTTGCGGCTGTACAGCTTTTTTATAAGCCATTCCGCAAGCTTGTACAGATTATGCACCACAAGGGCAACGCCCATTGAAGCGGCGAAGTTTACAAGTATTATCTCGGGACCGTGTATTAATCTGTCTGTCATTTCGGTATACTTTCCGTTGAAATCCGCATACCTGCTGTTGTCTAAGATGTAGGAGAAAAGATAACAGCCGAGAGTCGCTTCACTGAGTGTGCTTAATATTCTTATTACCACCCTGTTCTCTGAGCTGATGTCAAACAGCAGGAGGAATATAAACAGACTGGATAAAAATACAGGCCATGTGCCGTAATCATTATAATGCCAGGAAGCAAAGGTAAACATATTATCTGCATTAAGTGAGGAATCATAATATGAAGTCACAGTACACCAGCCGATGGATAATACAAGTCCTGCAAGGAATATCAGCTTGTTGGGAAGGCATCTCTTGGGAGGATTTTCTCTTATGTATGCACCTGCGAGATAATACGCTATACCATATGAAGCGTCAAAATAATTCGGCAGTATCTGTATCTGTGTATCTCTGTCAAAGCCGATAAACCAGCTGCGGGCAAAAGCCGTAAGTGCCGCAGCGGTTACCACAAGAGTAAGCTGCTGACGCTTGTTTTTCAGTCCGTTGAATGCAAGGTTGATAAAGGGTATCAGAAGCATAAGGCATATCTGATACTTGACATACCATGAATAGGGTGCGTTGCTGAACATGAAAAGGCCACGAATGAAGGTCCAGGCAGT
Organism: Ruminococcus sp.; assembly: GCA_051882155.1. Lineage (GTDB taxonomy): Bacteria > Bacillota > Clostridia > Oscillospirales > Ruminococcaceae > Ruminococcus_C. The sequence continues at coordinate 15,598 of JBJERG010000275.1, read as the reverse complement.
AAATTCCTTCTGGAAATGAAGATGGTCAAATACCGCACAGGCAACGCTCATTATAAGATAGATCACTATTATCTTAATAAGGCCGGTGTAGTATTTTTTTGACAGGGTCTTGTTTTTCATAAGATATCCTGTTGTTATCATAAACAGTGGAACGCAGCAGTATGCAAGCCAACGGAGGCTTATGGGAAGCATTTCGCCGGGTTCATCAATAGGCTCCTGATAGAAGCCGTTATATAAAAAGAAGTGAACGCAGATGACAAGAAATACTGCAAGTATTTTTACAATGTCAATTCCCACAAATCGTTTTTTTGGAGCTGCGGCATTGAGTACTGCCTTAGCTTCTTCGGTGGTGATTTCTTTTTCCATAATAATCTCCTTTTATCCTTTTTGTGACAAAAAGCCACAACTATTATTTTACATTATGATAATGTTTTTGTCAAGGAGAATGCCGAAGTTTTGTCCGGAAAATGCTCTGTTCACATAAAAAGCGATTGACAAGAAGGCGAAAATGTAATATAATAAGAATGTTATACAATAAAGGCAACACCGCACAAAGCACGCCTGACGGCTCTGCACGTAATCTGCTTGCAGCTTTTCCGTCATATTTCACCAAAAGCCTCGCTGATACACAAAGTATCAGCTGCGTTTTTTGTTTCATCTGACAAAAAATCTGACTGCGCATCTTACGCACAGTCTTTGTTCGGTGTTGCCTTAAAAAGTTCGTTTTGTAAAGGAGTATTTGTTTTATGGCTAAGAAGCAGATTTCACAGAGCGGTTATAATAAGCTTAATGAGGAACTTGATCACCTGATTACTGTCAAGCGTGCGGAAATGGCTCAGAAGCTGAAGGAAGCACGTGCCCAGGGTGACCTTTCCGAAAACGCTGAATATGATGAAGCAAAAAATGAACAGGCTATTCTGGAAGCGAGAATTGCTGAGATACAGTACACTCTGGACAACTCTGAGGTAGTTGCAGATGATGATATTTCTGTGGACGAGGTAGGCCTTGGTTCAACTATCCGTCTGCATAATTTCCGTACCGGCAAGGCAGAAACATTCCAGATTGTAAGCAGCAACGAAGCAAGCTTCAAGGACGGAAAAATTTCAGACGAGTCACCCATAGGAAAGGCTGCTCTGAAAAAGAAGGTAGGAGATACCTTTATAGTTGAAGCTCCTGTTGGTGAGCTGAAATTTGAAATACTGGAAATATCAAAATAAGGAGCTGCAAAAAATGGCTGAAAATATGACACCTGCCGCTGAAATGGAACAGGACATTCACGAGCAGAAGCGTATCCGTATGGAAAAGCTTGCAGAGCGCAAGGCAAACGGAATGGATCCCTATACTATTACAAAATTTGAAGTAACAAGGAAAGCAGACGAGGCTAAGGCTGAATATGAGAAGGCAGAAGCTGAGATAAAGGCGCAGGCAGGCGATGACGAAGAGGCTCTGCAGGCAGGTCTTGACAAGCTGAAGGAGAGTATAATTTCTGTTGCCGGCAGAATAATGAGCAAGCGTGTTATGGGCAATGCTGTGTTCATTCACATTCAGGACAGCACTGACCGCATTCAGGTATATGTACGTGTAAATGACATTGGTAAGCCTGCGTTCAAGGAATTCAAGAAGTGGGATATAGGCGACATTGTTGGCGTAAAGGGCTATGTGTTCCGTACAAGAACAGGCGAGATATCCGTTCACACACTGGAGATAACACTGCTTTCAAAGGCACTGCTTCCTCTGCCGGAAAAGTGGCACGGTCTGAAAAATCAGGATACACGCTACCGTCAGCGTTATCTTGACCTTATCGTAAATCCGGATGTCAAGAAGACATTTATAACAAGAAGCCGCATACTGAAGGAAATCCGTAATTACCTTGACAATATCGGCTATGTAGAGGTTGAAACACCGGTGCTGCTGCCGATCCAGATCGCAGCTGCCGCAAGACCCTTCAAAACACACCACAATACACTGGATATGGATATGTTCCTGCGTATCGAAACAGAGCTTAACCTTAAAAAGCTCATTGTAGGCGGATTTGACCGTGTTTACGAGGTAGGACGTATTTTCAGAAACGAAGGCATGGATCCTTCCCACAACCCGGAATTTACATCAATAGAAATGTATCAGGCATATACCGATTACAAGGGAATGATGGACCTTATTGAGGATATGTACCGTACACTTGCTAAAAAAATCTGCGGAAAGGATGTTATTTCTTATCAGGGCGTGGATATCCGCCTTGGAGAGCCATGGGAACGCCTTACAATGGCTGAATCAGTAAAGAAATATGCAGGCGTTGACTACAATGAATGGGCAACAGATGCAGACGCAAGAGCCTGCGCTAAAGCCCACGGCGTTGAGGTTGAAGAGGGCGAAAATGCCACAAAGGGTCATGTTCTGATTGCATTCTTTGACGCTTTCGTAGAGGAAAAGCTCATTCAGCCCACTATTATTTATGATTATCCTGTGGAAAATTCACCGCTGGCTAAGCGCAAGCCGGAGGATCCTGCGTTTACAGAGCGTTTTGAGTATTTCATTTATGCCCGTGAGATGGGTAACGCATTTTCTGAGCTTAACGATCCTATTGACCAGAAGGAGCGTTTTGTACAACAGGTTGCAGCAAGACGAGCTCTTGGGGATATGACAGGCGAGGTTGACGAGGACTTTGTAACAGCTCTTGAATATGGTCTGCCTCCTACGGGCGGACTGGGACTTGGTCTTGACAGACTTGTAATGCTGCTGACCGACAGTGCGTCTATACGTGATGTTCTTCTGTTTCCGACTATGAAGCCTATCCCTAAGCAGGGCGGTGCTGAGGAGGAAGGCGAAGAATCTCCGGAGAGTGCTGAATAAATCAAACTGAAAAGGGGTGAACCGAAAGCCATATGCCGACGGTGCACCCTTTTGTTATAAAACAGAAAAGAGGATCAATATATGCAGCCTGAGGATAAACATTTGACCCGGAAACCTGAAAAAGGCGGAAACGATAAAAAAACCAAAAAGGAAAAGCCTAAGAGCTTTCTTGAAACTGTACGTGAAATAGATGAAAAGGAACGAAAGCGAGAGGGAGAGCTTGAGGAAAAGCGTCAGAAAATATTAGAGGAACGCAGAAAAAAGGAACAGGAAGCATATGATAAAAAAATACGTGAGGAACGTATTGAGCTTATGCGGATGAAGCAGGGACTTATAACTGAAAGCGAACTGATCCATGAGGAAAAGAAAGAAAAAACAAAGCTGCCCTTGGGAAAGAAGATTGCAAACTTTTTCTACCACAGCAAATGGTGGCTGGTGATCACTGCTTTACTGGCAGGCATAGGCGGATATATGCTGTATGATTACCTTACTCTGGAGCATCCGGATATGATAGTAATGCTTCTGACAGATGATACCACGCTCCAGGCTTCCGGCAGCAAGCTTTCAGATTATTTTGAAGGCTATATTGAAGATTATAACGGTGACGGTAAGGTTCTGGTGGATATATATCCCATTCCGGTGGATAATGATATCAGTAAAAACGATTACTACTTAGGCAATATGACAAAGCTTTCATCTCAGTTCCAGATGGCTGACTCAATAATGGTGATTTCCGATGCTGTTGCTGATAAGGTCATACTGCCCGATGATACCCTTGCGGATCTGGAAGAATTATTTCCGGACAACAAAAATGTACGCAGCTACGGATTCTACATCAGAAATACAGATTTTATGGAGCAGATCGGCTGTGAAGACACAGTGCTTGACAGGGATATATATGTGGGACTCAGAAAGCCTGTAAAGACCTTTGACAGCGTAAAGGAAATGAGGGAAAATTATGATATTGCACTGGGCGTACTTGAAAAAATGATTGACGATCTGCCATATGTTCAGAAAAACAGAACATTTGATATGAATACACAAGGAGGAATAAAGTAATGCTTTATATAGGATGTCATCTGCCTTCTTCCAAAGGATATCTGTCCATGGGAAGACACGCAGTATCCCTTGGCGCAAATACATTTGCATTTTTCACAAGAAATCCACGTGGAGGAAGTGCAAAGCCTATCAATGAAGCTGACGCAGCTGCATTTGCTGCACTGGCGGAAAGTCAGGGCTTCGGAAAGCTTGTTGCCCATGCGCCCTATACAATGAATCTGTGTTCGGCAGATCCGTCTATAAGAGAGTTCGGAAGGAATATGCTTGCGGATGATATGAAGAGAATGGAGTATACTCCTAACCAGTACTATAATTTTCATCCCGGCAGTCATGTGGGACAAGGCGCAGAAAAGGGAATAGAGCAGATTGCCGACGCCCTGAATGCTGTTCTGACGCCGGATCAGACTACTACAGTGCTTCTTGAAGGCATGGCAGGAAAGGGCAGCGAAATAGGTTCCAGGTTTGAAGAACTGAGAGCAATTCTTGACCGTGTGGAGCTTAAGGAGAAAATGGGAGTATGTCTGGACACCTGTCACCTGTGGGAAGCGGGCTTTGACATTGTGAATGATCTTGAGGGTGTTCTGGAGCAATTTGACCGGATTGTGGGAATAAAAAATCTGAAGGCAATGCACCTTAATGACAGCAAGAATCCCATGGGTGCCCATAAGGACAGGCATGAAAAAATAGGAGAAGGACATATCGGCACTGAGGCTCTTGTAAACGTGATAAATCATCCTGCCCTCAGAGAGCTTCCTTTCATTCTGGAAACCCCAAATGATGATGAAGGCTATGCTGCTGAGATAAAGCTTTTTCAGAGCAGACATACAGACTGCTGACTCTGTCTTATACAACGAAAAACAGCATGAGAGAAACTGATGCTCTCATGCTGTTTTATTATCTTTTTAGGGTATACCACACGTCTATTTCGTCTTCAGAGGGAGTTTCCCATAGGGACAATAATTTTTCCATAAGGCATTCGTCCAGATAATAGTCTGAACCGCCTTCGCCGTTTAATATTCTGCGGTTTCTTTCTTCAATATTTTTATGCCATGTCCTGTCATCAACATCAATATAATGCCATTCACAGACAATATTTTGAGAATTGTAAAATTCTGTAAGGCTTTTTCTGTTTTCAGCACTCCAGAAGCCCCAGTCCAGAATCACACTGCATCCGGCACTTACCAGCTCCACAGATTTCTTTTTGAAGTAGTGCCATATTCTGACAGCCATTTCATCATGATTTTTACCAAGGTTATTGTCGAATAAATCCCTGGTTAATTCATCGCATGATAAAATCACGGCGTTTTCTTTTTGCTTTATCATATTGGAATAGCAGGTTTTACCGCTGCATATTTTTCCGCAGACTGCAATTACCTTTGACATAAAATTACCTCATTCGAAAATATTACGATAATAGCATTATGTTGAAATTAATGATAAATTTAAAGTTATCAGTGGGATAAACCGAATTTTTATCCTCTCAGTCAGTCTGAATTTCAGTAGTAAACCCTTCAGTCAGCTTCGCTGACAGCTTCCCTTTCAGGGACGCCTTTTTTTGCGTACTTTTATGTTATTGCTTTTTATTTTACAGTTCTGCTGAAAAAGATGCCAACAAGGCTCTCCTGAAAGGAGAGCTGTCAGCGAAGCTGACTGAGAGGTTAGATTCCCATTTATGAAGTTGTTATAACACACCGGAATACATATGTCAATGCACCAAAAACGCAAAAACCGCTTCTGAACCAAATATCAGAAGCGGTTTCAGTATATTCATACAAGGAACAATTACTTGTTCAGTCTTGCCTCGATCTTGTCAAGCTCAGCATACAGTTCAGCCGGAATGTGACCGCCCTTAGCAGCGATATCATCATTGTAATATCTGCGCATTTCAGCGATTTCCTTAGTCCACAGATCCTTGTCAACATCAAGGAGTTTGTCCAGAATCTCAGGAGTAACCTCGTCTTCCAGACCCTTCAGATTCAGGTCTTCCTTCTTAGGCAGGTAACCGATAGGAGTTTCGACAGCGTCAACAGTGCCTTCACATCTCTTGATGATCCAGTCCAGAACTCTCATGTTGTCACCAAAGCCCGGCCAGATGAAGTTGCCTTCTTCGTCCTGCTTGAACCAGTTAACATTGAAGATCTTCGGAGCCTTGTCACCCAGCTTTTCGCCCATTTCCAGCCAGTGTGCCCAGTAGTCGCCTACATTGTAGCCGATGAAGGGCTTCATAGCCATAGGATCGTGACGGAGTACGCCTACAGCACCTGTAGCAGCAGCAGTTGTTTCAGAAGAAACAGCAGAGCCGATGTATGTGCCGTGTGTCCAGTCAAATGACTGATATACCAGAGGAGTTGTAGATGCACGACGGCCGCCGAAGATGATAGCGGAAATCGGAACGCCCTCAGGATTGTTGAACTCAGGAGAGATGCAGGGGCAGTTTTCTGCCGGAGCTGTAAATCTGGAGTTCGGATGAGCAAGATTGTTGCCCTCTGCGATATATTCCGGACCGTTGACCTTTGCGCCCTTCCACTCTGTTGCGTCAACAGGCGGATTCTTGTCCAGCTTTTCCCACCAAACAGTGTTGTCCTCGTTGTTCATAGCAACGTTTGTGAAAATGGTGTTCTTGCGTGTGCAAGCCAGAGCATTCGGGTTGGACTTTTCGTTTGTACCCGGAGCAACGCCGAAGAAGCCGTTCTCAGGGTTGATAGCATAGAGTCTGCCGTCCTTGCCGGGCTTCATCCATGCAATGTCGTCGCCCACTGTGAATACCTTGTAGCCGTCCTTCTGATAGCCTTCCGGAGGAATCAGCATTGCAAGGTTGGTCTTGCCGCAGGCAGACGGGAATGCAGCTGTGATATACTTTGTTTCGCCGTCCGGCTTCTGAACGCCCAGGATCAGCATATGTTCAGCCATCCAGCCTTCGTTCTTGCCCTGGAAAGATGCAATACGCAGAGCGAAGCACTTCTTGCCCAGCAGAACGTTGCCGCCGTAAGCGGAGTTAATGGACCAGATTGTATTTTCCTCAGGGAAATGAACGATATAACGCTTCTCAGGATCTACATCAGCCTTGGAGTGCAGACCACGAACGAAGTCGTCAGAAGTATCGCCCAGATTCTCGAATGCAGCAGCGCCCATTCTGGTCATGATATTCATATTCAGTACAACGTAGATAGAGTCAGTCAGCTCAACGCCAACCTTTGCCAGAGGAGAACCGATGGGACCCATGGAATAAGGGATAACATACATGGTTCTGCCCTTCATAACGCCGTCGTACAGAGGAGTCAGCATAGCCTTCATTTCATCAGGAGCCATCCAGTTGTTGGTAGGACCAGCAGCTTCCTTAGTGGAAGTACAGATAAATGTTCTGTCCTCAACACGTGCTACGTCGTTAGGGAGTGTTCTGTGATACAGGCAGCCCGGGAGCTTTTCCTCGTTCAGCTTGTACATTTTATTCGGATCGCCTTCCGGCAGAGAAGTTACTTCTGCTGTAAGAGCGTCAAGCTGCTCCTTGGAGCCGTCGATCCATACTACTTTATCCGGCTTTGTGAGAGCAACCATTTCGTCTACCCACGCCAGGACATTCTTGTTGTTAGTCAGTGCCATTGGTATTTACCTCCTGTATTTGCATAAAAATTATGCCATATTTGAGAAGATCCGCACCGACCTGCAGTGCTTTCCTCTCCTTATAATAATTATAATTCTATTTACCTTCAATGTCAAGTCATTTCTGCAAAATCCCATTTATTTTTCAGAAAATGTTCACTCTTTACGCTCTTATGTCCTTTGCTCACGTACAGAATGACAATTTTTTGTCAAATTGTCTTCATGGATTCTGAGGGGTATTTTCTTCAAGACTCATTGTTGCATAGGCATTGAGAGAGGCGTCTGAACGTATTCCCGCATCATAGTTATAGGAGCCTGCACAGGCTATCATAGCGGCGTTGTCACCGCAGAGGGAAAGCGGCGGCATATAGAGTGAAAAGCCTTTCCTTTCACACATGGCTGCCATTGCATTTCTCACGCCGCTGTTGGCGGAAACTCCTCCTGCCACTGCAATTGTATTATAGCCCAGATGTTCTGCCGCAGACATGGTATGTTCTGTCACAACCTCTGCAATTGTATTCTGAACGCAGGCGGCAAGGTCATTGCAGTTTATATCGGCGCCCTTCTGCTTTGCATTGTGCAGAAGATTTATAACAGATGTTTTAAGTCCTGAAAAGCTGAAATCGTATTCATTTCCTGCAATTTTCGGCTTCGGCAGAGTGAATGCCTTCGGATCTCCGGTTTTTGAAGCATTGTCAATATGCACACCGCCGGGATAGGGAAAACCCATTGCACGGGCGCATTTATCGAAGCATTCGCCTGCTGCGTCGTCACGGGTTCTGCCAATGATACGAAATTCCGTATAGGAAAGCACCTCTGCAATATGACTGTGACCGCCGCTTACTATAAGACAAAGATAGGGCGGTTTAAGGTCAGGGTGGGCGATATAATTTGCGGCAATATGGCCTGCTATGTGATGCACCGGAACCAGCGGCTTATTTGCAGCAAGGGCAAGACCCTTTGCAAAATTCACCCCAACAAGCAGCGCACCGATAAGACCGGGAGCGTATGTAACGGCAACTGCGTCTATGTCATCAAGAGTTACATCAGCGTCAGCAAGCGCTTTCTGCACCACCCACAGAATATTCTCACAGTGACGGCGTGAGGCTATTTCCGGCACAACGCCGCCGTAAAGCTTGTGTTCATCCACCTGTGATGCGATAACATTTGAAAGCACCTCTCTGTGATCCTTTACAACGCTTGCGGCTGTTTCATCGCAGGAGCTTTCTATTCCTAAAATAAGCATGGCAAAGCTCCTTAAAATTCGTAATCAATGCAGGCTCTCAGCTCACGTCTTGGGGTTATGAACTTGCCGAACTCAACATGGCTTGGGTGTACCTGATAAGCATTCAGACCCTCAATATCATCAAAATCGCATACAAGGGCAAATTCATAGTTATCAGGATTTGCATCTTGGTGGTTTATGCAGACTTCCAGCTTTTTGAGTGTTGGAACAAGGTCAATGAGCTTTTCTGCACGTACTTTTGCTTCAAGGGCGTTCTCCATGGCGGTCTTTCCCTCATATTCGGGCTTTAATTTGAACATTACTATATGTTTTATCATTTTTTCTCAGTTCCTTTCATTTTTGTCATAAGCACCGCACCCTCATCGGGATTGCGGTAATATCTTTTGCGGAATCCCACCTGTTCAAATCCCAGTGACCTGTAAAGTGAGATGGCAGGAGAGTTGCTTTCACGAACCTCCAGCAGAAAATTTTTGTCTGGATATTTTTCTTCTGCATGCATAAGAAGTTTTTTTGCAATGCCGCATCTGCGGTATTCCGGCAGAACAGCTATATCGTCAATGCTTATATCATCACCTGTTTCCGACAGGACAATATACCCTGCGATATTTCCCTCAGTATCCTTTGCAATGAGTATTTCCGTACAGGCATTCTCAAAACTCTCTCTGAATATCCTTTCAGACCATGGGTCTGGAAAACACAAAGCGGCAATTTCGCTGAGTATTTTCATATCATGTTCTTTGGCAGGAATTATATCAGCCTTTAGCGTCATACCAGCTTCCTCCCATGCTGACCTCAGCTGTCAGCGGAACAGTGAAGTCCACAACATTCTGCATTTCCTCACCAAGAATTTTAGCGGCTTTCAGTGCAAGCTTCTGCGGCACTTCAACGATAAGCTCGTCATGCACCTGCAAAATAAGCTTTGCCTCGGGACATTCGCTTTTCAGACGGTCATAAACCTTTACCATTGCCATTTTGATAATATCAGCGGCAGTACCCTGTATGGGAGTATTCATGGCAATTCTCTTTCCTGCCGCCTGAACCATTTTGTTTGACTGCCTTAGCTCCGGAACAGGACGTCTGCGGTTGAAATATGTTGAAACATATCCGTCAGCCTTTGCATCTTCAACTGTCTTATCCATAAACTGACTTACCTTAGGATATCTGTTCAGATAATTTTTAATGTATCTGTTTGCTTCGTAAACGGAAACATTTATATCCTTTGAAAGTGAAAATGCTCCCATGCCGTAGATTATGCCGAAATTTACAGCCTTTGCGGCACTTCGCATTTCCTTTGTCACCATTTCCGGCGGCATATCGAACACCTGAGCTGCTGTTGCTGTGTGGATATCTTCACCGCTTAAAAAAGCCGCCTGCATATTTTCATCACCGCAGATATTCGCAAGGATACGCAGCTCGATCTGGCTGTAGTCTGCGTCAAGGAGAATGTTTCCCTCACCTGCGATAAAGAATTTTCTCATATTGCTGCCAAGTTCTGTACGGACAGGGATATTCTGCATATTGGGTTCAGTGGAGGAAATACGTCCCGTTCTGGTTTCGGTCTGTTTGAATACTGAATGAATGCGTCCGTCCCTGCCCACAGCTTTCAGAAGGCCCTCCACATATGTGGATTTCAGCTTTGAATACTGCCGCCATTTCAGAACATAGTCAACTATTTTATATTCACCGCGCAAGCTTTCAAGAATTTCAGCACCGGTGGAATAACCTGTCTTTGTTTTTTTGCCGTGAGGAAGCCCCATTTCTGAGAAAAGAACCTCTCCCAGCTGTTTCGGCGAACCTATGTTGAATTCATGACCTGCTTCATCATAGACCAGCTGCTGCATTTCCTCAATCTGCTCTGAAAGGTAAATGCCGAATTCCTTTACGCCCTCTTTATCGATCTGAACGCCCGTATGCTCCATAGATGCCAGAACTTCCGTAAGACGAAGCTCAAGGGTGTAAAGTTCATTCTGTTCCTGGTTGGAAATGATTTTTTCCATTTCATCGCAGAGTGCGTTCAGAACCGCAAGATCACTGTAATTGCTCTCCGGATAAGGGATATGATATGTTATTGCAAGACGGTCAATGGTATATTCAGCTGTAGAGGGATTCAGAAGATACGCACATATTTCGCCGTCTGTCACAAGGTTTTTAAGCTCTGCGCCGACGCTCAGCATATATCTGTAATGAGGTTTTGCCCCGAATGTACGTTTTTTTATGCCGCTTTCAAGGAATGCTTTTATAATATCCTGCTTATCTGAAAGAAAAACGGTTTCATCAGAAAATACCGAAAGAATCTTTCCGTCAAAAAGATAAGCCCTTGCAGTATCCTCATTTTCCCATGAGGATATTATATCCGCTGTAAGCTGCGATTCGGGATAGTTTTTTGTTTCATGCTTTATTTCTGCGGTTTTTTCTGAGGCTTCTGTATCCTCGGGAACACTTCCAAGGTCAAGCTTTGAGAGAAGCTTTGCCATTTCCAGTTCCAGCAGGAGTTTTTTCAGCTTCGCAGGATTATCCGGTTTTTTGTCATATGCTGAAAGCTCCTGTGGAATCGGAGCGTCCTTTACGATAGTAGCAAGCCATTTGCTCTGGTCTGCTGATTCTTTTCCGGTAATGAGCTTGTTGTAAACGCCCTTTGTAAGACCTGCGTCATCAATATTTGCGTAGAGATTTTCGGTGGTTCCCCATTTCTGAATAAGACCCGATGCTGTTTTCTGACCTATTCCTGCAACGCCGGAAATGTTGTCGGAACTGTCGCCCATGAGAGCCTTTAAGTCTATAAGATGTATTGGCTCAAAGCCGTATTCTTCTCTGAATCTTTCCGGCGTGTAGGAAATTGTGTCCTTGTTTGTAACAAGACGGACGGTAACATTTTCATTTACAAGCTGTAAGCTGTCCCTGTCACCTGTAACGATATAGCACTGGTTGCCCTGTTCACAGCAGAGCCTTGAAAGGGTGCCTAAAATATCATCAGCCTCGTAGCCTTCGCAGGTGACAACAGGAATGCCCATCAGATTCAGTATTTCCTTAACATAGGGCATCTGCATGGCAAGCTCTTCGGGCATACCCTTGCGGTTAGCCTTGTAGGTGTCAACAGCCTTGTGCCGGAATGTCTTTTCTCTAAGGTCAAATGCTGCGACGATACGGTCAGGTTTTACTTCTGAAACGTGTTTGAAATATATATTCATAAAGCCGAAAATGGCGTTGGTATAAATGCCCTTCTGATTGGAAAGGAGTCTTATTCCGTAGAATGCACGGTTAAGGATACTGTTTCCGTCAATGGCAAGGAGCTTCATGGCATTACCTCCAGAATTTAATCTTATAATACATTATACCACATTCCGGAAGAAAAGAAAAGCTATTTTTAAAACTTATTCAGCAGAAACATTGTATTCGAACACAGCAGACTGTTTTGCAGTTTCATAATCATGCTGATTTAAATAATCGGGGCAGTACTTTTCAAGGCATGGAAGCAAACCGATAAGGTCGGCTTCTCCTTCTTTGAGGGTTTCATTTACTGCAGTTTTGCATAAGAACGCAACTGTTTCCTCAGCTTCAGAGCCGTTTCCGCTGCCTTTTATGTGAATGTTTGCAGTTACATAGGGAATATCATCTCTGATTACAGCGGAAAGCTGGGTTTCTGCCTTGCTTACTGAATATTCCTCATCACCGGCGGTATATATTTTCTCCGGATAATTTTTCCCTCTGAGCCAGCAAAGTCCCTCAGCGGCATCCTCTGACAGCATATAGGGTTTCCTGCCGCTTTTTAAAATGCACATGGATATACTGCCGCTTTTTGTAAGGGAAGGTAAAAGTGCGGCACCGTCTTTGCCTTTTATTTCAGAAAGAATGTGAAAAAGGTCAGTTTCAGGGATATGGCATTTTTTCTCCTCCATAGAGAGCCGGTCGGTAAGAAGGGTGGTATCGCAATTTTCCGGAAGCTGTGTGTTATATAGAAAAAGCAGCTTGCAGCCGGGAGATATCCTGTAATCAAAAAGACAGCTTTCAAGCCTTTCTGTAAAAGACACATCACCGAAGCATATAAGCTCCAGATGTCCCATGAATATCTCCTGTCCGGCTGACACAGAGGCATTTTGGGTGGCATCGGATATGGTTATGCCGCTTCCGTAAGCAATTTCTTTTTCCTCCTCAAAAGGATAAAGGGTGAGATAAATCTTATCATTGTATTCCTTGAATGATGCGCTCTGGACATACGCCCTGTCACGAACCTCCACAGCTTCTTTTCTGCAGCCTGTCAGCAGGAGAAGATTCATGCAGAGAGTGAATATAACAAACCTTTTCATATTTCGGTTTTCTCCTTCCATGAGCTGTGTTTTTTTATCATGAAACAGAAAATAAAGGGTACTGCAAATGCAAAATGCAAAATGGTTATTATGCCGAATATTCCGCCTGTATAATTTATAATGCTGAAAAATGCCGCTGCTGCTATCATGAGAAGCAGTGAGATGATGCTTCTGAATCGGAGCTTTGGAAAAACCATTCCCATAATATGAGCCGAAAGAACCGTCAGAAGGGTTATTCTCAGTATGCACAGAAGTACAAACAGAATAAGATAGACTGCGTCGGCTCTCTGGCTGCTGAGCGGTTGGGAAACTGATGTCAGCAGGAAAAAAGGATATGGCGCAGAAGGCAGAAGGGAACCCAGCACCGTTATGCAGAGGAAAATCACAAGTTCCCATAAAATAAGACCTGCCGGCAGAAACATAAGAGCCTTCGGAGAAGTGCTGTCTTTGGTAAAGCTCATCAGCACAAAAAATGCAGGCAGAGTATCTGCCATGGCGAGATTTTCTGCTGTACTGCCAAGAACTGTGCTTTCCTCTGAAAGCGAGAGATTCATCATATCTGCTCTCTGAAATGCCCCCAGAAGGAGAATGGCAATGGTTATAACCAGTATTCCGAAAACAACGGAAGAAGCCCTTGCAAACGCCTGAAGTCCCAGTGACGCAGTATAAAGGCAGACTATGCCTATGAGAATGGCAGTTACAAGCGGCTCTGAAAAGGGCAGTGAAAGCTGTTCTGCGCCGTTCCATACAAGCAGAAAGGAAATGCCGCCTCGTATTATAAAATACAATGCAAAGGAGCATGGAATCAGATAATGCTTTTCTTCGCAGTATGCAGACAGGGAAAATCCTTTTTTATAGAGAATCATAATCGGAATACAAAGAACAGCCTGCAGTGCAAAGGATATTAGTGTGCCGGTAAGAAAGCTCCTTCCCACAGGAGCAGAAAGGCACATGAGCATGAAGGCATTTGACAGAAGAAGTGCGGAAGTAAGCTGACCGCAGCTGATTTTATTCATGATAATCCTCCACAGTGAAATTACCGCTTTGCATTTTGCGGAAGCTGACTCTTGTGAGAACATCTCTCATACCCTTCTTTTTAAAGGGAGCCACCGGTGCAGTTGCAGGAAAGCCGAAGCATTCACCTGCACAGGCGTTGAAAATTACCGCACCGCCTAAAAGTCCTATACCGAAAAGTCCCATAAATCCTCCTGCCAGAATAAAGCCTATCCTTAATATGGTCACAGGTTGGTTAAGATCCGGAACAACGAAGCCGCTTATAACTGCAATGGCTGTCATTGTCAGCATGGGTGTGCTGATAAGTCCCGAGGAAACAGCGGCGTCGCCTACAATAAGTCCCGCCACAATGCTTACAGAACCTCCCACAGCCTTCGGAAGTCTAAGACCTGCCTCACGTATTATCTCATAAACCAGGAGAACGCCTATAGCTTCTGCTGTGAGGGAAAGAGGGGCATTTTCCTCTGCCTTTGCAAGAATCAGAAGCAGAGTTCTGTTTAAGAGTTCAGGGTGGTGAAGGGATATTGCCACATAAAGGGCAGGCAGAAGAACAGCCGCCAGAAATGCTATATATTTGATGAAACGAATGCAGGTGGTGTAATAGGGTCTGAAGCAGTAATCGTCCATTGTCTGGAAGCTTTCGCACATAAGCTTAGGTACAACAAGGGCAAAGGGCGTTCCGTCAATGAGAATGCCCACTCTGCCCTCTAAGAGCTTTGCCGTCATTACGTCGGGACGCTGGGTGGTGCTTACCGTGTCAAACAGGCAGCCACGTCTGTTTTCAAGAAATGGCTGCAAATAGCCTGTGGAGAGAATGCTTTCCAGTTTTGTATTCTGAATGCGGTTTTTTATTTCTGAAATAAGTTTTTCCGGTACACGGTCGTACATATAGCAAAGGCAGATATCCGTCTGGCTTTTGTCGCCAATGGGAAAAAGTTCCATTTTGAGAAAAGGTGTTTTCATGCGTCGTCTTACAAGGGACATATTCATGCGGACTGTTTCCGCAAAGCCGTCGCCTGCACCCATAACATTGCTTTCGCCCTCAGGCTCAGCCACAGAACGCTTGTCATATCCCTGTACGCCGTATACAAGGGCATATGATGCGCCGTGAATCAGAAGCACTGCAAAGCCGGAATTGAGAAAACGGAACAGGTCACGGTAATTTTCTGCTTTGCTTCTGTCCAGTGACAGAAGAAGCCTGTTGTTAAGGTGATACGTAAGCTTCTCTACTGTGGTGTTTGCCAGCTGTACATGGGTGACAGGCTCAAGTATCAGATCCGTGATTACTCCTGTGGACACCATTCCTTCGCATACAAGCAGTGCAGCAGGTATGCCGCTGAGCTTAAATTCGTTTATCATAACATCAGAGCTTCCGTCGGATATTTCCTTTATTCTTCTGATGTTCTGCGCAATATCAGGATGTATTGTTTCGTTTGCAAAATCATTCATCTGTATGCCGCCTTTCCCTTTAGGCAACACCGCACAAAGCACGCCTTACGGCTCTGCACGTAATCTGCTTGCACTT
>JBJERG010000274.1:0-3177 GCA_051882155.1 Ruminococcus sp. | reverse complement strand
CTTGAATCATTCGATCTTTTGAGGAAAATGTGTCAAGTGATATTGACAATTTCAAGATGAGCTTGCTCATACCAATGCACAGGGCTGCCGTCATGCAAAGCGGTATCAGGATATTGAGGAACTGCTCAATGCCGGTATTGATGTTTACACCACAGTAAACGTACAGCATATTGAAAGTCTTAACGATATGGTTGCGTCCATTACGGGGGTAATTGTCAGGGAACGTATTCCCGACAAAATTTTTGATTCTGCCGATCAGGTGGAGATTGCAGACATTGAACCGCAGGAACTGATAAACCGTTTCAGTGAGGGAAAAATATACAGACCCGGTCAGGTGAAAAGCGCACTTGGTCATTTCTTTACGGTTGAAAATTTGACGGCACTGCGTGAAATAGCACTGCGCCGGTGTGCAGACAGAGCAACCAGGTTTACAGAAAATGCCCGCATAAAGAACAATACTGATTACTTTACCGATGAACACATTCTGGTATGCCTTTCATCTTCACCGTCTAATCCGAAGATAATACGAACTGCCGCAAGAATGACAAAAGCCTTTCACGGAAATTTTACCGCGCTATTTGTAGAAACCCCTGATTTTGCGGAAATGGGTGAAGAAAACAGAAAACGGCTGCGTGAAAATATTCATCTTGCTGAACAGCTTGGTGCAACTATCGAAACTACATACGGCGATGATATTGCTTTTCAGATATCGGAATTTGCAAGGCTTTCAGGAGTATCAAAAATTGTTCTGGGAAGAAGCAGCGCAAAGAAAAAATTCGGTTTCGGAAAATCCTCTCTGACTGAAAAAATAACAGGCTATTCTCCAAACCTTGATATTTACATTATTCCTGATAACAGGCAGGAAACCTACCATGAAAAAAAGCAGAAAAAAATAAAGGAAAAGTTTTCTGTTCTGAATTTGCTTAAAACTGTCGGTGTAATGGCGGGTGCTACTGTTCTTGGCTTTATCTTTGAACAGCTGGGGGTAAATGAGGCTAATATCATTACACTTTATATTCTTGCAGTGCTTGTAATTTCTGTTGTCACTACAAACAGATGGTACAGCCTTATTTCATCTGCCGTCAGTGTTCTGACCTTCAATTTCTTTTTTACGGTGCCAAAATTCACACTTCGTGCCTATGACCCGGATTACCCTGTGACTTTTTTGGTAATGTTTTTATCAGCTTTTCTTACCAGTAATCTTGCACTGAAAATAAAGAAAAATGCAAGGCAGTCTGCATTGAACGCCTATCGTACAAAAATACTCTTTGATACCAACAAGCTTTTACAGCAGGCTGATGATGAAAAAAGTGCAGCAGAAATAACGTCAAATCAGCTGGTGAAACTACTTAACAGGGATATAGTATTTTATTCTCAGAAAAATGGTGATTTATCAGAACCACAGGTTTTTACAGCAAATCCGGATACTAATTCTGCTGATTATACTTCAGTCCATGAACAGGCAACAGCCGCATGGACATTTAAGAACAACAAGCGGTCGGGCGCTGCCACGAATACTCTTTCAAGTGCAAAATGTCTTTATATGGCTGTAAGAGTGAACAGCAAAGTCTATGGTGTTGTGGGAATTGTGATAAATAACGATCCGCTTGATTCGTTTGAGAACAGCATTGTTTTATCAATACTTGGTGAATGTGCGCTTGCTATGGAAAATCTGCGCAATATTCAGGAAAAAGAAGATGCGGCTGTGCTTGCAAGAAATGAACAGTTAAGAGCAAATCTTCTGCGCTCCATTTCTCATGACCTGCGTACACCTCTTACATCTATATCCGGAAATGCCGGTATCCTTATATCAAACAGCAGGGACATGAGCGAAGAAAAAATAATGAATCTCTATAAAAACATTTATGATGATTCAATGTGGCTTATAAATCTTGTGGAAAATCTGCTTTCTGTAACAAGAATTGAGGATGGCAGTATGAAGCTTCGTCTGAGTACTGAACTTATGGATGATGTGATTCACGAGGCACTTTCCCATCTTGGAATAAGAGCAGAAAAACATAAGATAACTGTTCATCAGCAGGATGAGTTCCTTATGGCTAAAATGGACGCCAGGCTGATTGTACAGTTAATTATCAACATTATAGATAATGCCTTTAAGTACACACAGGAGGACTCGGAAATTGATATAACTGTTTCAAAGAATAAACAGTGGGCAGTAACAGAAATATCTGATAACGGCCCCGGTATTCCGGAAGAATCGAAAAAGAAAATATTTGATATGTTTTATACTGCGGAAACAAAAATTGCAGACAGCCGGAGAAGTATGGGACTGGGACTTGCACTGTGCAAATCTATTATTACGGCACACGGCGGTGAAATAACAGTCCGTGACAACAAGCCGAATGGTACTGTTTTCAGCTTCACTCTGCCTGCCGAGGAGGTAAATATTCATGAATAAACCGAATATTCTGATAGTTGAAGATGACAGCTCTGTCAGAAATTTAATTACCACAACGCTTGAAACGCATGACTATAAATATCTGAAAGCTGCCAACGGCAAAACAGCATTAATGGAGGCGTCCACTCACCGTCCTGACATTATACTGCTGGATTTAGGTTTGCCGGATATGGATGGCATTGAGGTGATAAAGCGTATCCGTTCATGGTCGAATGTTCCGATAATCGTAATCAGTGCAAGAAGTGAGGATACTGACAAAATCGACGCTCTTGATTCTGGTGCTGATGATTATCTGACAAAGCCGTTTTCTGTAGAAGAACTGCTTGCACGTCTGAGAGTTACCCAAAGGCGGCTTGCAGCGATGCAGAGTGCGGGACTTAAAGAAGAAACGGAATTCATAAACGGTGAGCTGAAAATAGACTATGCAGCCGGAAGTGTATTCATAAACGGTACAGAGATACATCTCACGCCTATCAAATACAAGCTTATTTGCCTTATGGCTAAAAATGCGGGAAAGGTTCTGACCCACACATATATCACCAACAGTATATGGGGCAGTGCTTTCGACAGTGATATTGCATCTCTTAGAGTGTATATGGCAACGCTGCGAAAAAAACTGGATAAAAATTCAGATTCTGAACAGCAGTATATTCAGACGCTTATCGGGATTGGTTATAGGATGAATAAGCTGTAATTTATTAGAAGTCGCTTATTTCAGAGCGACAGTTCGCCGGGCTGTAAGACAGCAAAAAAAGTCC
>JBJERG010000273.1:0-3180 GCA_051882155.1 Ruminococcus sp. | reverse complement strand
ATTATTCCCAATCCTCACTGACTTCTGCAAGTTTTTCTTTTAGAGTATTTTCAAGAACAGAAAAAGCAGGAATAAAGCTGTCACGAATCAAAAGAATCAATTCGTCTGCATCATCTTCGTTATATATATGAACAGAAGTATTGCGTTTTTTCAGCATAAGGAGCCATACTGCAGAATCATTTAAAAATCCCAGTTTATATCCCAGCTGTAAGATTTCTCTCGGAGAACCTGTTCCCGCACCATCTGCACCGTGCATTTTCAGCACTTCCTGCAATGCCTTCCATGCAAGCTCAAATGTAAGATTAAACTGTCCCACAATGCCGGTTCTGTATATTTCATTATTTCCTGCAAGTTCAAAATCAGCACGTCTGAGAATATCAAGACAGTTTGAAAAATTATCAAGCTTTTTCATATATAACAATGCCATCTCTTTCTATTTCATTTTTCAGTTCTTCTGAAATATCTTTGTCTGCCTCCACAATATCAAAAATCAGTAGGGAGTGTATATTTTCCTTTATTTCAAAATAAAATGAATCAAAATCTCCTCCGTATACTGCAATATCAATGTCACTTCTTTCTGTATTGGTGCATCTTGCCCTTGATCCGAACAGAACGACTTTCAGAACAGAATGTTTTTTTGCAAATAAAGCAATTTCTCTTTCAACTCTTTCGGGAAGATCATAATTCATATCTGACAGCCTCCAATATTTCTCGGGTTTTATCTTTATGTTTTATTATAACATATTTTAATAGCTTTTTCAAGCACCGATTGCCGTTTGCTTTACTTATTCATCACAATCTCTCTTTTAAACCTTTCATGACCTCTCGTGTAATATTCAACGAATAATATTCGCCAATTGATTCAATCATAGACCCCAGGAATTCCATTACTATTATATTTATAATATTTTTATATAAATTATAACAGATATTTTTTACAATTATAAGTTGATATATAAGAGCTGGTTTAATTTAAATTGCCCTCGTAAGAGGGTCGGCACTGTTACGAACCGCATGTGAGAAAGTCAAGTGCTTTTCTATGTATAGAAAGCTTGTCTGCTTTTTCTGATAAAGTATCCATTACCTTTTTAACGATATCCGTTTTTTGTCTGCTTATATATAAATGAACAGCCAATCAGATTCTTTAAATCCTCAATAATTCCCGCACACATCTCAATACTTTTAGTGTCATCGGGGTCATAATGATTCGGCAAGTCAAGCAGAACTGTATGCAAAACGTTCATCTCTGTCTTTCTTTTGAAAACTTCCTCAACTGACATTGTTTCCATTGCTTTTGCATAGGAGTCATAGAATAAGGCTTCATACTGATTAGGATCTTCCAACAGAACTGCACCATAAAAGCGTTCTGCACCTCTCCAGTCTTTACGGTTTTTAGCTTCTCTTCCGCTTGCAAGCTTTTCTTTTATTCTTCCATTTGATTTTGAATCAGAATCATTGTTTTTATTGATGCTTTCATCATTGGATGCAGCATTAAGCTTTGCTCCGCAGAAATTACAGAATACTGAGCCGTCCGGAAGTTTCTTCCCACAACTGTTACAATACATTATTTTCACCTCATAGCTCATCAATTAATGCTGTCGTAAATATCATCCACCTGTCTGCTGGTATCCCATGTGATCCAAAGAACAATACAAACGACGATCACTACAGGCAGAAGAATGATCATATAAGAAAGAATCTTTTCGATTATATCAGCACTCTTCATTCCATCCTTAATATATTTCGGAAGTGTGATCTTTTTCTCTGAAATCAGGGCAAGTACATAGTTCGGATATTCTTCTCCTGTTTTTTCTTTCAGACTTGCTCTGAGCGCAAAATCTGCGATTATTCCTGCTGCAAGGTAGATTATACCGCCCAGCCATGCTCGATAGGCAATGATAACAATAATGCTAACCACTGCAACAAGAATAGATACGATTCCGATGACATTGCTTTTTTTCATGATAATTTCCTCACTAACATAATATATTTGGTAAATAGTATTTACCACTTTTAAGCGTATTATATCATATAATTATAGAGATGTCAATCACTATTCACCACTTTTCTGTATAATGTACAAAATAATTACCGGTTAATTATTTAAAATCGACAAGAGGAGAAATCATTATGTTCAAACTGAAAACGGCAGCAGGTTCAAATAACATCTGTGGACGTAATCTTATCAGAATCCGCCATGAGAAAAATATTTCCCAGCGTCAGCTTGCTAAACTCATGCAGCTTGCAGGTTACGATGTAGACCACCATTTTATCCGAAGAATTGAAAATGGAGAACGGTTTGTTACTGATATTGAGCTTGTTGCATTGTCTAAAGTGTTAAATGTCGGTATCAATGAACTTATTGATGATACAATACCTGTTTCATCATCTTCCAATTGATTTTATTTTTTTATAATTCTGAATTTCAAGATAACAAGTGACACAATATGCCAGTCCCTTTTCCCATTTTAATTCTCTCTCAGTTACTGTTTTACCGCAGCTTTCACATTTGCAGTTTCCATTTTTGCTTTTCCATGGTTTCAATTTAAGTTCCTCCTATCAGACTTACTTTCCGATGATTTTCAGAATCTGTAAGCCATATTTTTATTATATCTGTCACATAAGACATACGGCTGTCCGTTCATAAGTAATTTACAATTGCTGTTAAAAAATCCGCTGCAAGTATTATCTTACAGCGGATTTTTTATGTGTTCAGATGGTTTTATTATTTATAATATGACTGCATCTTTTTTACTTCTTCCTTCATTTCATCAATAAGACTCCGGGGAGAAAGTACTTTTACCCACGAGCCCTGGGAAAGCAGATACATTATAATACCTCGGCCATGGTTGACCTCAGCTTCAATGATACTTGTACTTCCGTTTTTCTCCACAACCTTAGCAGTAGGGAGACGGTCAAGAATTGCCTGTAAGGATAATCCGGAAAATTCAAAGCGTATCTTAACAGTATCTCCCGGAAACATAAACTGATTTTTTTCTCTGAGATCGCCCTCATCGAAATCATATCTTTTATCCAGCGTATAATTTTCACGATGTTCTGTAATTGATGAAATTCTGTCTATCCTGAAATATATGGGCTTATACGCTGTATCATCTGCATCGTATGCGATCAGATAGAAATAATATTCACTGAACAAAATGGATACAGGCTTTATTCTAT
>JBJERG010000272.1:0-3182 GCA_051882155.1 Ruminococcus sp. | reverse complement strand
GATAGATATTATTAAGCGAACAGTACATTGTACCGGAAAAACCTGCAAGGCTTTTGAAATCCAGAGATTCCCACGGAGTATCTGAGAACACGTTAAGACTGCCGATATTCGTAAATTCCGATCCAAAATCGCATTCCGTTCCTTTTTTTGCACCCGTTCCGGGAAGCAGAATGTCTTCGGGAACTGCCATGGATTCTTTTTCATTTGTGTAGTATGATGGAATACATTCTTCATAATTATCATCTGTATAGCAGGCAGTCCAGTTATAGCTTGAAATGATATACAGAGTGCCGTCTTCCATAAGGCGAATGTCACTGTAATTGCCGTCCTGGGCATAACTGCCTAAAAGTTGTATATCGCTTTCGGTATCAAATATCAGCACATAGGTTCGCTGGCTGATGCCCTCCCAGCTATATGATTCAGCTGTGTCTGCGGCTACAATCAGTCTGCCGTTTTCAAGATACATTGCAGAAACACTGCAGTACTTCACAGAATTCGGGAGATATTCATATAGATTTAAAGTTTTATTGCCTGTAAAAACTTTGCCGTCAGTTTCTGTCACTTGTATATTATAAGATTCGTTTTTTCCTGCTGAGTATATTCTGCTGCCGTCGGTCCGGATTATGTCACCCTCAAGAACACCTGTTTCCTGATTGTAAAGCTCCGATATTTCATGTTCATCTGAATTACCTGAACCCGAAACACTGTCAGAACCTGTCGTTTCAGTAGTAACAGAATCATTTTCCATTTCCTCAGCAGCTTCTTCATAGAAAATCTCACCGCCGTCCTCATATACAAAGTCCTTTTGTTCTTCTAATTTATCCATGTACTTTTTCATGTACCTGTATACCTGCTTGTAGTCAGAGGCTGAAACTGTGTAGCTGCCGCTTGTAACCATGGAAGAAGAATTATTCTGCATTTGCTTTGCAATGATACCACCTGTACCCAGAAGAACTGCACAGGCAGCAATTCCTGCACACCATTTAATACCGTTTGTAATGTTGATTTTCTTATTCCCATTTGCCTTCATCATATCAAGCTCTTTCTTTACTGACTCCGGAGAAAGCTTTTCCGGCACATCAGGTTTGCTAAGTATTCTTTTTACCTTGTCATTATTTAAATCATTCATAAGTATGCTCCTTTCAGTCCTGAAGCTGTATACGAAGTGCAGCCTTTATTCTTGATAAGCGTGAACGAACCGTTGAAGACTTCATACCGCAAATCTTTCCGATTTCCTCACCTGTATATCCGCATAAAACAGAAAGTGAGAGTATCAGTCTGTCTTCCTTTGGAAGCTTATCGAGAGCCTCCCGAAGCTCAGCAGAGCTTTCTGAGAAATCTTTAGAGATTTCGATATCGTCGATATTCTCCGGATAATCGTAGTAGCTTCGCTGCTTTTGACTTATTTTTCTGCTTAATATGCTGAATATCCAGCTTCTGAATGCCTCCGGTCTTTTCAGCTTTTTTATGGATGCAAAGGCAACTACAACTGTTTCACTTACCACATCAGCGGCATCATGCTCATTATTTCGGAGAACATAGTATGCTGTATGATACAGTTCTTTGTATACAGTCCCATAGAGCCTTGCAAAGGCAGCTGTATCGCCTTTTTGTGCAAGCTTTATATCATTTGTCATGTTGATCACCTCACGATAACGTTATCTGATTATTAAGTGTCGATTTTTCCAGTATTTGCTGCATAAGAAAATTTAAATTGTATAAATCAACAAATAAACAGAAGTGTCTGCTATATTTATTGTTATTTATATATAATTTTTCTAATTAAAAATAACCTGAGGAGATCATTATTCTTCTCAGGTTAATGTATGTAATAATTTTTATATCTGCTCAAAGAATTTACCCTTATAAAAGTTTTCATTTCCAAGTTTTTTTGCAGTAAGCTTAAACATAACACATCCGTCCGGGCATACAATAGTTTTACTGTACTTTCCGTCACCGCCAATATTCTCTAAATCTCCTCCGCTTCTGACTGCTTCCATGATCGGAAACAGCATCATCATAGTTTTTGAGCAGATACCATATCCATCTGTATTAACAGGACAGCCGTAGGTGCATTTATATTTATCACCGATTTCTTCGCCGTTTCTGCAATAGCGTTCTGTTTTATCTCCTCTGAGAAATCCGATAACCTCAATCTCAAATTCATATTCTTCATCGTACCATTTTTTCATATATTGTCCTCCAAATTATGAATATCACAAATAATTCTATCACAAAACTGCATATAAGTCAATAAACAGCAAATAAAACTCCGCTTTTGACACAATTGTCAGAAGCGGAGCTTAATTCATCATTATTCAGACAAAAGAAAATTACGCTTTATTTTTATCATTTTCACGAATCTCAACACGGCGAATCTTACCGCTGATAGTCTTGGGAAGTTCGTCTACAAACTCCACCACTCTCGGATATTTATAAGGTGCAGTATGACTCTTTACATAATCCTGAACTTCCTTTTTAAGTTCATCAGAAGGAACTGTACCCTTTGTAAGAACAATTGTTGCCTTGACAACCTGGCCTCTTACCGGGTCAGGAACACCAGTGATTGCACATTCCAGGACATAAGGAAGCTCCATAATAACGCTTTCAATTTCAAATGGACCAATACGGTAACCGGAGGATTTGATAACATCATCAATACGGCCAACATACCAAAGATAACCGTCCTCATCTCTTGTAGCCTGATCACCTGTGTGATAATAATCATCATGCCATACAGATTTTGTCTTTTCTTCATTGCGGTAATAGCCCTTGAAAAGACCGCATGGACCCTTGCCGCCCGGCGTATGAATGCAGATTTCACCAACTTCACCGGTTTTTGCTTCATTTCCCTCCGGATCAAGAATAACGATATCATAAAGCGGACTCGGACGTCCCATTGAACCGATTTTAGGAGTTGTTCCAACAAGATTGGAAATAGCCATTGTTGTTTCCGTCTGACCAAAGCCTTCCATAATTGTAAGACCGGTTGCCTTCCGGAACTGCTGGAAAACCTCAGGATTCAGAGCTTCGCCTGCTGTTGTTGCATATTCAATGGAGGAAAGATCATATTTTGACAGATCCTCCTTGATAAAGAAACGATACATTGTAGGCGGTGCGCAGAAGGTTGTAATATGATATTTGGCAAACATAGGAAGAATATCCTCTGAATGAAATCTGTC
>JBJERG010000271.1:0-3182 GCA_051882155.1 Ruminococcus sp. | reverse complement strand
CTATGGAGGTGCATCTGTTCGGAAACCATTTGATTGGAAAAAATATCTGCCCTTATTCATTATTCTCGTTGGGGTGGCTATTATGGCTGCTGCGGTAATCATTCTGATAAATGTTTTATCAGACAGCAAAAAAGATGCCGTTGAAGATTATTTTAATGCCATAGAAAATCAAAGTGCATCTGATATGCTGTCATGTGCTCCGGATGATTATATAGCAGACATTATGGATGATTATGATGTATCCAGGAAAGATATACTGAAAGCATTGAACAAATATCTTCATGATGACTGGACATCTGATTGGGTATATAATGACTATGAACCCGGAGATAATATCAGGCTGGAGTATTTGGATGAAAATATGGTGGAAAAAGCTGATTTAAGGTCACTGTTTAAATATCTTAAGAAAATCGGCACTTTGAAAAATACACGTTTTAATCCGGAAATGGTAGAAGATGCAGATATATATTACGTAGATTTCTATGACGGTGACAGTAGATATAAGATAATTTTTGTATTTAAATATAGTGGCAAGTGGTATTGCAGTGATGCACTTGGATTAATTGAACACGCAGCACGATTATATGGTTAATTTATTTGGAATTGAAGGTGAAAAAGCTTGATCAGGATCCATGATATTGTAGACGGAAAATATGAGATACTGAAAGAAATTGGTCATGGCGGTATGTCTACGGTTTATCTGGCAATGGACAAGAACCTGAATAAACAGTGGGCAGTAAAGGAAATCAGAAAGCATGGCAACGATAAGAACGACCAGGCAGTGGTGAATAGTCTGCTGGTGGAAGCAGGTTTGATGAAAAAACTTGACCATCCTGCTTTGCCGAGAATTGTAGATATTATCAACAGCGAGGAAACCATTTGTATAATCATGGACTATATTGAAGGCGAAACGCTGGACAAAATCCTTGAAAAATATGGTGCTCAGCCCGAAGAAGTTGTTGTGGAATGGGCAATGCAGCTGTGTGATGTTCTGATGTATCTGCATTCTCAAAAGCCGCCGATTATTTACCGTGATATGAAGCCCGGTAATATTATGCTGAAGCCGGAGGGTAATCTGAAGCTTTTTGATTTTGGAATTGCCAGAGAATATAAAGAAAAAGGTCTTGCTGATACAACTGTTCTTGGAACAAAAGGATATTGTCCGCCGGAACAATATGGCAGTCGTCAGACGGATGCACGTTCTGATATTTATGCCTTGGGTATGACAATGCATCATCTTCTTACCGGGAAGGATCCTCGTGTAGCCGGATATGAATATGCTTCTATCCGTCAGTACAGGCCGGAATTATCAGGCAGTCTGGAAAGAATCATTGATAAATGTACTGCACTGGATCCGGAAAATCGTTATCAAAGCTGTTCTGAACTGATATACGCATTGCAAAACAGAGAGCATGATGAAGAAAAGTATATCAAAAAGCAAAAACGAAAGCTTGGTTCTTTTATTGTACTCTCAGCAATGACTGTTGTGTTTGCAATGTCCGGTATTGTTCTTCATTTTATTGCGTCAAATATGAATCGCAATAATTACGAAAGTCTGATCAGCATATCAGAATCAACTTCATATTCTGATAAAGTGGAGAGTTATGAGAAAGCAATTTCAATCTATCCGAATGATACAAGGGCTTATCTTAAATTGCTGGAAGCATATGAATACGAAGGTACATTCGGAAAAGAGCAAAATGACTTGTTTCTTGCATTATACAATAAAAACCAGACAGGCTTTGAGGTCGGCAGTGACGAGTTTGCAGAATTGAACTACAAAGTTGGAATGATGTATTTCAATTATTATATTACTGAAAGCGGAGAAGAACAATTCTCTGAGCGGGTTCAGAAGGCGTATCCATTTTTTAAACAAAACTATGAAAATGCTTCTGATAATTTTGCAGAAAAAAAGATATCCGATTGTTATTATCAAATCTGCCAGTTCTACAAGACATATATTTTAACTAATACTAATGTTGAAGAAGCTTCTAAATCAGACTATGACAAACTTCTGAACACAGTAGATGATGCGTTGATTCTGGTGGAAGATGCAGGTGCATATGATCAGCTTACACTTTATAACGGTATTTTCATGTTTTTGTTTGATCAAAAAACAAATCTGAAGAGTGCAAATGTGGATAAAAACAGAATTCTGACATTGATGGATTCTGTTTATGAGAAATCACAAAAACTCTCTGTTAATAAGGAACAGTCAAAAAAACTCCAGGAAGAAATCTATAATTGCTATGATGAGTATCGTGGAGGAGTTGAGCGAACCTATTCCAATGCGGAAGCAGTAACAGAGTTTGCAGAAACGGAGGCAGAATCTGATGGTTGAACTTATTAAGACCTTATCGGTTATTTCTTATTCAGCTGCCGTGCTATGTCTTCTGCTTTCGATATTTATTTGGTTTCGATTTAAAATTCTTTCGGTGATCAATGATTTATCCGGAAAAACAGCAAGGAAAGCAATTGAACAGATACGAAATAATAATATCAGGAGCGGAGATAAGGCGTACCGCTCTAGTCAGGTAAATATAAAGCGCGGACCTCTGACAGAATCTATTCCGGATGCAAATTCTGCTGGAACAGAGAAATTACCAACTGATCAAATCGGAAGTTCATCACCGGAAACGACACTGTTTCGTGAGGAGGGCAAAACAGAACTTCTTCTGAATTCTGAGGGAACAACAGTTCTTAACAAAAGTATCAATTATCCTGCCGATTCATCTGAAAGAAATAAGGTTAAAATAACAATATTAGAGCAGGTTGTACTGATTCACACAAGTGAGGTGATCTCATGAAGAAACAAGCGAAAAATATAATAATTCAGCTTGTTATAATAATAGGCTGTTTGCTTCTTTCTTCTGCCTGCGTTCTTTTGGTTCCAATTGCACATAACCAAAAATTGCTGACAATGCTGTGTGCCAGTATGTTCTGGGGATTTCTTTTTGCAGGTTATGCCATGTTTTGGATTGTAAATTATTTCCGGAGAAAGCAGGAGCATACGTCAGGAAAACGAAGAATAGGCATTGTGACATTTTTTCGGAATTCTCCGGCAAAGCTGATGGATTGCATTTGTATTACAGGGATTATTTTGCTTGTTATATCTGCATGGGCAGAGTTTTTACAGGGTTACCTGCAATATATCATATCTTTTTTAGTTTTATTTTCTTTTC
>JBJERG010000270.1:0-3195 GCA_051882155.1 Ruminococcus sp. | reverse complement strand
AGCGGCACCGCATATATGAGCACTGTACCGCTTTTTACTTTGTAGGCGTCTGTTTCTTTATCTGTTATGTATACATCTCCGCCTTTAAGGGAGAGCAGATTTTCTGTTATGTTCATTATCATCTCTCCTTACAAGTTCGAAATAAACCGCTTATAATGACCTTCAACATTTGCAAGCTCATCATGTGTACCACGCTGAACAATTTTACCTCGGTTCATAACAATTATCTGATCACAATCTCTTATTGCACTAAGCCGGTGGGCAACGATCACGCAGGTACATCCTCTGCGTTTGATATTGTCCATGATTTCCTTTTCCACAACAGGGTCAAGGGCGCTTGTTGCTTCATCCATTATAAGAACAGTGGGATTAGTAGTCAGCGCTCTTGCTATTTCCAATCTTTGACGCTGTCCGCCGGAAAGATTTGAAGCACCCTCTGTCAGCTTGTAATCATATGCTCCCGGTTTCTGGGTTATGATATCATGTATGCATGCATCCTTTGCGGCGGCAATCATATCAGCTTCAGATATATTTGAATTCCACATTGTCAGATTATCTCTTACAGTGCCTGAAAAAAGCGTAATATTCTGACTTACAGTGGATACGCTGGCGTTAATGACTTCGCTTGGGATTTCCTCAACAGGAATATCATCAAACAGAAGTCTTCCCTGCCATGGCTTATATAATCCACTGACAATCTTGGATACAGTTGACTTGCCGCAGCCAGACGAACCTACAAAAGCAATAGATGATCCGCATTCAATTTTAAATGAAAAATCTGATACAATGGGATCCTTCAGCTTGCTGTATCCGAATGCAATATTCTGAAGCTCCACCTTTCCGTCAAGCTTCGTTTTTATCTGTCTTTTAACAAGTGAAGCGTCAAATTTCTCATCAAGAGGATATTTCATAATATCCTCCACACGGTTTATGTCTGCTTTTGTGGTCTGGATATTCTTAACGAAACCCACAAGAGCGTCAACCGGCTCGGAAAATGAACCAAACAGCGTTGTAAAAGCAATAAGCATACCAATAGTAATGTTGCCGTCAATAACAAGTATTCCGCCTACTATCAGTATCAGTACATCTCCGAACATTTTCACAGCGTCAGGAATCGCATTTATTATCTGCTGAGTTTTACTCAGCTTCTGTTCCGTGCAGATAGTTTTCGCATTATATCCAAGTATTCTTCCAACGTACTCATTTTCAGCACCCGACGCCTTCAATGTGCTTGTAATACTCAGACCTGCACAGACTGCACCTGCAAGCTTGCCCGAATCCTGCTGCAGCTTTATCGAAGCATTTGACAGCATATCAGATGTAATTTTTACAATAATAAGATTAATAATTACAGTGCTTACTGCAATGAGAGTCAAAAGCGGACTATAAAGCAATAACAATGCCAGATAAAAAAACGCAACAAAAATATTAAGTACAGTTTCCGCAAGTTCACCTGCAAGAAATGCACTCACATTTGAATTGTTGTTTACACGGCTTGAAAGGTCGCCCACATATCTCTGATCAAAAAAACTTATAGGAAGTCTGAACATATTGTACAGGAATTCCCGTGCTGAAAGCAGAACCATCTTTTTCTGAAGACGTGATAAAATATTATTTCTGTAAACTGTAAGTCCAGCCTGCATGACGATTGCTGCACACATAAACAATATAAGCTTTGTAAACCATGAAGTATTGCCGCCCACAAGTACGTCATCCATGAATACCTGCGATAACACTGGAAAAAGAATACCAGGGAAAACAAGCAGCAGTCCGATAAAGATCAGTTTTGCAAGAGTTGTATACTGACCCCTCAGTCTGTGTTTTATAAATGAATACATTGTGTTTTTCTTCTTTTCCTTTACAAATGAATCCGTTTTAGCAAAGGTAAGAACTATTCCTGTGAAGCAGTCGTCAAGTTCCTCATATGTCAGCTTACGGCGGCCCATAGCAGGATCATTTATGTATGCGTACTTTCCCTTAAAGCCCTCAAACACAACAAAATGATTAAAATTCCAGTGAATAATGCAGGGCGGCTGCAATTCCCGAAGCGCCGAAGGTTCTCTTCTGTATCCGTGACATTCAAGGCCGTATCTTTTTGCACATCTCATAATATTGCCCGCATTGCAGCCGTCACGTGAAACCCCGGTTTCAATTCGCATTTGTTCCAAAGGAATGTGCTTGCCGAAATATGCAAAAATCATTGACAAAGACGCTGCACCGCATTCAGTTGCTTCCATTTGGTATATGGTTGGCGTTTTAGCATATTTGCTCATTTTGTGCCCTCCATATCATCTTTAAACTTTCCGATAAGCTTTGTAATGGGTGCGCATTCATCAACCACCACATTTGCAGAAACAAAGGTTCCATTGGAAACAGTCAGATTTTTTCCGCTTTCACCTGACCAGTAAAATCCGTTTTTAGAAGATGAATCAGTTTTAAGACTGCATACCAACGATACAACAGGGCCATTTGCCAGATATTGCTCAGCAACAAGATTTCCGCTGCCCAGAACATAGGCCATGGACTCAGTATTGGCAGCATACTCTTCCACACTGATAATTTCTGCTTCCATATGTCCGTATTTCTGAGAATCCACAGCGGCAGGATAAACAAGTACCTTCATTCCCTTTTCAAATTTCTGTGAATCCAGCAACGGAACATAACATACAACCACCTGAGAACCATTCTGTTCAAATGACATTCTTGCTATCTCAGTTCCTGCAAGGACATAAGAGCCTTCTTCAGCTGATAATGCACTTAACTTTCCAGCTGTTTCAGCTATAATATCCTTTGTTTCTTCATTCGATAATTTAATTTCTGCAATTTTATCACCAGCAGCTATTTCATCACCGATATTTTTATAATACTTTTCCAGTGTACCTGCTTCATCTGAATAAACAGCACATACATTATCAGGACTTACAATAATACCGCTGACAGCTTCAGTTGTCGGGAGAGTTCCGATTATCGACCAGACAACAACAGCTGCAACAACAATTAAAACCGCCGCCAGTGCAAGCCATGACAGCGGAGATGAAATTTTTATCATCCTGTCCAACTGCTCCGGATTTGAAAGCTTGTCCATAGAAGACTTTCTGTAGAGATCTGCCATGATTATTCCCACCTTATGTTATTTTTTAAAAAATATTCTTTCATCTTTTCAAGGCCACGCTTTGACTGAACACGGACGTTCAC
>JBJERG010000269.1:0-3219 GCA_051882155.1 Ruminococcus sp. | reverse complement strand
GCTTTTTGTGAAATATGACGGAAAAGCTGCAAGCAGATTGCGTGCAGAGCCGTCAGGCGTGCTTTGTACGGTGTTGCCTATAGTAACCCACGCCATTTGACAAAAGGTCAAGTGGCGTTTTTCATAGGAGGATCTATATGGAATCAATTTGGCAGAAAGACTTTCAGCTGCCCATGTTTCCGCAGCTTAGCGGCAGTATGGATACAGACGTTCTGATTATCGGCGGCGGCATAGCAGGGATTTTAACGTCATATTTTCTGAAACAAAGCGGAGCAGACTGTGTACTGGTTGAAAAGGGCAGAATATGCCAGGGAATAACTTCCCGTACAACTGCAAAAATTACCTGCCAGCACGGACTTGTTTTTGATAAGATTCTGAAAAGCAGCGGTCTTGAAACGGCACAGAAGTATCTTGCGGCGAACCGCCTTGCCTTTGAAAAATATGAAGAACTGTGCAGTAATATTGACTGCGATTACGAAAAAAAGGACAATTATGTTTACTCTGTAAGTGACAGAAAAAAGCTTGAAACTGAACTTTCCGCACTTGAAAAAATCGGATACAGGGCAGAATTCTGTGAGGATATCCCGCTTCCGATGCCTGTAGCCGGAGCAGTAAAATTTCCGTCCCAGGCACAGTTTCACCCGCTGAAATTTATAGCTGCCATTGCAGAAGGACTTCCGATTTATGAAAACACCTTTGTAAAAGAAATGCGTGGAAATACCGCTGTTACGGACTGCGGAAATATATCAGCAAAGACAGTTATCGTAACAACCCATTTTCCCTTTATAAACAAGCACGGCAGTTATTTTCTCAAGCTTTATCAGCATCGTTCCTATGTTCTGGCACTTGAAAATGCCCCGAATGTTGGCGGAATGTATGTGGACGAGAGCAGAACCGGACTTTCATTCAGAAATTATGGAAAATATCTTCTGTTAGGCGGAGGCGGTCACCGTACAGGCAAAAAAGGCGGTAACTGGGAAGAGCTTCGTCAGTTTGCGAAAGTTCATTATCCGAATGCAAAGGAGTATTGCCGCTGGGCAGCACAGGATTGCATGAGCCTTGATGAAATGCCGTATATCGGGCATTATTCCGGCAATACAGCACAGCTTTTCACAGCAGCAGGCTTCAATAAATGGGGCATTACAGGAGCAATGGTTTCTGCACAGCTTCTGTGTGATATGGTGCAGGGAAAAGGGAATGATTTTGCGGATATTTTCAGTCCCTCAAGGAGTATAATCAGACCTCAGCTTTTTGTAAATGGCTTTGAGGCAATAACAAATCTGCTGACATTTACAGGAAAGCGATGTCCGCATTTAGGCTGCTCACTGAAATGGAATGAAGCTGAGCATTCATGGGACTGTGTCTGCCATGGCTCACGTTTTGATGAAAAGGGCAGAGTGCTTGACAATCCGGCAAATAAAAAATGAGAAAAAGGCGAATCTGAGTGAGAATCCTCAAATTCGCCTTTAATGCTGCAAGATGAAAAGGAATTTTTTAATTTGCAGCTGCCTCTTTCATCTCTTTTACATATTCGCCTACATATTCAGCAGAATCTCTGCCATACTTTTCGATTATTTTGATTATGGCAGAACCAACAATTGCACCGTCTGAGAGAGAAGCCATTTTCTGAGCCTGCACCGGAGTAGAAATGCCGAATCCTACTGCACAGGGAACCTCTGTATTCTCACGGATAACCTTTATGATAGAACCTATATCCGTAGTGATTTCGCTTCTTGTTCCTGTAACGCCAAGACTGGATACCACATAGATAAAGCCCTTTGCTTCCTTTGCGATCATGGCAATTCGCTGTTCTGAGGTGGGCGCAATGAGGGAGATAAGGTCAATGTCGTATTTGTCGCAGACAGGCTGAAATTCATCCTTTTCCTCAAAGGGCAGGTCAGGCAGGATTATTCCGTCAATGCCTGTTTCAGAGCATTTGCTCATGAATTTTTCTGCACCGTAGGAAAATACAACATTTGCATAGGTCATGAATACAAGCGGGATTTTAACATCACTGCGGATATCCTTTACAAAATCAAACACCTTGTCAGTTGTAATTCCGCCTGCAAGGGCACGGATATTTGCACCCTGTATAACAGGACCTTCAGCTGTCGGGTCTGAAAAGGGAATACCAAGTTCAATGAGGTCTGCGCCGTTTTCAGCGGCTGCACGGACAACTTTACCGGTTGTTTCAAGGTCAGGGTCACCACAGGTTATAAAGGGAATGAATGCCTTGCCATTTTCAAATGCTTTTCTGATATTACTCATGTATGTCAACTCCTCTGTATCTTGCAATTGCTGCGCAGTCCTTGTCGCCTCTGCCGGAAATCGTTATAACGATTATTTTATCCTTATCCATTGTTGGTGCAATTTTCATTGCATGGGCAACAGCGTGTGCTGATTCAATGGCAGGAATTATGCCCTCTGTTCTTGACAGATATTCAAAGGCATTTACTGCTTCGTCATCTGTTACAGGAACATATTCAGCTCTGCCTATATCGTGGAGATGTGCGTGTTCCGGACCGATTCCCGGGTAGTCAAGACCTGCTGAAATGGAATAAACAGGTGCAATCTGACCGTATTCATCCTGACAGAAATAGGACTTCATTCCGTGGAAAATGCCCACCTTACCGGTGTTTACAGTAGCGGCAGTTTCAAAGGTATCAATTCCTCTTCCGGCAGCTTCACAGCCAATGAGTCTTACTTCCTTATCCTCAATGAAATTGTAGAAACTGCCTATTGCATTTGAACCACCGCCTACGCAGGCAATTACAGCGTCCGGCAGACGGTTTTCCTTTTCAAGCATCTGTGCCTTTATTTCTCTGGAAATAACCGACTGAAAATCACGCACAATTGTCGGGAACGGGTGAGGTCCCATAACTGAACCCAGACAGTAATGCGTATCATCAATACGAGATGTCCACTCTCTCATAGCCTCGGAAACAGCGTCTTTAAGGGTAGCTGTGCCTGATTTTACCGGAATAACTGTTGCACCGAGAAGTTCCATTCTGTAAACGTTCAGTGCCTGACGCTTTGTATCCTCCTCTCCCATGAATACAACGCATTCCATGTTCATAAGTGCGGCTGCTGTAGCTGTTGCAACTCCGTGCTGACCTGCGCCGGTTTCTGCAATAAGCCTTGTTTTGCCCATTTTTTTTGCAAGAAGCGCCTGACCTAAAACGTTGTTTATCTTGTGAGAGCCAGTGTGATTAAGGTCTT
>JBJERG010000268.1:0-3228 GCA_051882155.1 Ruminococcus sp. | reverse complement strand
ATGAACAGGAAAATGCTTTTTTAAAGGTTGATTATATTATTCAGAACAGAGGTTCGTATGAGGTTACTGATTTAGGCATCTCGAGTACTTCTGATATTATGATAGGCAGCAACGACAGAGCGTCCATTTTGGGATACAGCGCTGATCAGACTCCTGTTACAGCTGTAAATAAAACATTGTTTTCAACTGTGCCTAATATTGAGATGCATGACGGTCGGGGAAATATTTTCAGTCTTTCATTATCCGATAACGGCGACTGCTGGTGGGGACGTTACAGCTTAAGGCAAACCAATGCTTTTTCAGGTCATCTGAATTCTGATTATTCCACAGGATATGATTCGGGAATAGCTTATTCATGGCAGAATATTTCACTTTTACCGGGTGAAACAATTTCAAAAAATGCCGTTTTTGCGGCAGGTGATATTCATCTTTTCCGAAAGCATTCCTATGATATAAACGGATATTGTTTCGGAGGAGGCGATTGTGAGCTGGCGGTAGACCATGTTGATGATAACACTTTTTTCTGTCAGCCGCCGATTAATGTAAACAACACATATGAAATAAGAAATTCTGGTCAGCTTATGTGGCTTTCCGAGCATATCAATGACGGTACAATTGCCAGTAATGTTTCTGTAAAGCTTATGTGTGACATTGTTTTTCCGGAAGACAGCAGAGTTATATGGAAGCCTTTCAGAAATTATTCCGGTGCATTTGACGGATGCGGATTTAATATAAGCGGTATAAAATATGTTTCTGAAAATGCGGAAGAATCCGGAGGTGTTTTTGGCAGTCTCAGCGGAGCAAGGATCAGCAATCTGGGTATTAAAGATTCAAGCTTTGAAAGTGAGAACGGAAACACAGGTTCTGTTGCCGGAAATGCTGATGCAAATACAACAATAGAGAATGTTTATAGTCTTGCTGAAGTCAAGGGAAGCAAAGCTGCCGGTCTTGTATATTCAGTAGGCGGTTCATCATCACTTCTCAACTCATTCTATGCCGGAAATTCTGATAACAATAATAAGGTGTATGGCAGTAATTCCAGTGGAACAGTAGCAAACTGCTATTACCTGTCTGATGAATCGGTCTACACAGACGAAGGTGCGTATAATATTCCTGCTGACGGCTTTGCGTCAGGAATGGCGGCATATAAGCTTGGGGGAAACTGGTATCAGAGTATAGGAACAGACAGTTATCCGACTTTAAGAGGAGAATCAAGAGTATACAGCTATACCGAAAATCATGCCTGTGATGAAGATGATCCTTTGCCAGAGATCATATATACAAATGATGAAACGCAAAGCGGAAAAATAATAATTGTTGAACACGAATACGAGTGGGGAAGTCTGGCAGCTGCTGCAACCTGCACAGAAAACGAATTCTGGAATAAAAAATGTGTTAACTGCGGAAAAGTAACTTCTGAAACTTTTGAACGTGTTGAAGAAGGACATCTTGCTCTGGGTCACACATATGACTGGGGAAGAGTTGTTTCCCCGAATACCTGTACAGAAAATGCAGTATGGGCAAAGAGCTGCATAAGATGCGGAGAAGAGCTTGGGGAAACATATGAACGTACAGATGAGGGTAATGCAGCCAAAGGCCACAGATACGACTGGAAGTGCATGATTACACCTCCAACCTGTACAGAAAATGCTGTGTGGTCAAAGCATTGCTTAAACTGCGGAGATGTACTCGAAGAAACATTTGAGCGCAGATACGGAGATAATGCAGCCACAGGTCATAATTATGACTGGAATGAAATGATCTCTCCAGCAACCTGTACAGAAAATGCTGTATGGTCAAAGCATTGCTTAAACTGTGGGGACGAACTTGAAGAAACATTTGAACGTACAGACAGAGGTAATGCAGCCACAGGTCATAATTATGACTGGAATGAAATGATCTCTCCAGCAACCTGTACAGAAAATGCTGTATGGTCAAAGCATTGTCTGAATTGCGGAGATGAACTTGAAGAAACATTTGAACGTACAGACGGAGATAATGCAGCTACAGGTCATAATTATGACTGGAATGAAATGATTTCACCTGCAACCTGTACAGAAAATGCTGTATGGTCAAAGCACTGTCTGAATTGCGGAGATGTGCTTGAAGAAACATTTGAACGCACAGACGGAGAAAATGCAGCCAAAGGTCATAATTACGACTGGGATAAAATGATAGTTCCGGCTGATTGTTCAAATAATTCCCTGTGGATAAAGAAGTGCACAGAATGCGGTTGTCAGTCAGAAGATACATTTGAAAGAACAGGCAGCGGCTATAGTGCAACGGGACATAACTACGGGGATGACAGACATTGTACAAAATGCGGCATATCAGACCCTTCAGCGGTTGTTACAACATCGGCAGCAACTTCTCCTTCTGAATCATCGACAACTACTGTTAAAGCAACAGGAATTACCACATCAGTTTCAGAGTCAACTACTGCTGTTACAACAACGGAATCATATTCAAGAGTAACATCAGTTTATGACAGCAATTTGAGCAGTGAAATTGAAAAGACAGAAAATAAGAAGCTTAATATTACGGGTGATATGGTTGTCACTCCAATGACAAAGGATGATATAGCTGCGGCAGGTATCAGTCTTTCAGACCCTGCAAATTATCATTGCTATAACTATTCGATTGAAATGGATTTTGAGGAAGTGCCGATAATCTTCACCAAATACGAGGCAGTTCCGATTACATACTCACCTTCTGCGCCGTCACAGAAAAAAGTGGTTATAACACCTCCTTCAAAGAAAAGTGAACCTGTTGAAGTATCTCAGGGAAGCTATACTTATGTTCCTTCCATAGGTGCATCAGTAGGCTACTTTGAATATGAAGAGCAGGAAATGTTTATAATTGTCTATGGCGAAAGCAAGTGGCTCAAGGAATTCTATGATGTGCAGCTTGTATTGTTCAACAGTGATACCGAACCTCTTAAAAACTGCATAGCAACTCTTGATGTTCCGGACGGACTTACACTTTGCAACAGCTCCCAGACAAAGTTTATCGGAGATCTGAATTCCAGAGGAGTAAGCGATATCCACTGGTATCTCAGAGGAGATAAAGCCGGAGATTATTCCCTCACAGCAAGGGTTACAGGTGAAAATGACGGAGATGTATTTTCATATGATTTCCACTCAAGAAATAATCTTCATGTTTATGCAGGAAGTGCGCTTAAAATGACAATCGAGGCCCCGAATTATTCCTGCTTCGGCGATGCCTTAG
>JBJERG010000267.1:0-3241 GCA_051882155.1 Ruminococcus sp. | reverse complement strand
ATTTATAGCACTGCTGCATACTCGTAAGAAACAGTACATCTGCACGGTTTGTGGTTTCCACATGACGAACCACCTCGTCATTTTCTTTAAGCTTATGCTCTGCGTTCATTCTGAAGGAAGCAGGTGTTATTTTCTTGAAATATCCGCTTTCTGTAATGAAAACGTTCATGGGATCATCTGCAACCTCTGCCTCAGTATCAATATCGGAGATCTCATCTGCATGGAAGAATAAGGTTCGTCTTGGCTGACCGTATTTTTTTGCAACGTCCTTTAATTCCTTTGCAATTATAGCTCTTATCTTCTTCGGACTGTTAAGAGTTTCCTCCATGTCTGCTATCTCTTCACGAAGGCTGTCAATTTCCTTTGTGCGATTAAGGATATATTCACGATTAAGATGTCTGAGCTTTATTTCTGCTACATATTCAGCCTGTATTTCATCAATACCGAAACCAGTCATAAGGTTAGGAACTACGTTTATTTCCTCCTCGGTTTCACGAACGATTTTTATAGCCTTGTCAATATCAATAAGAATTTTTTCAAGGCCTTCCAGAAGGTGAAGCTTCTCACGCTTTTTGTTAAGATCAAAGTAAACTCTTCTCTTTACGCATTCCTCACGGAAGGATATCCATTCAGTAAGAATTTCCCGGACGCCCATAACCTTAGGTGTACCGCCTATAAGAATATTGAAATTGCAGGAATAGCTGTCCATAAGCGGAGTAAGCTTAAAGAGCTTCTGCATGACCTTTTCAGGGTCTGAGCCACGCTTGAGATCTACGGCAATTTTCAGACCGCCTCTGTCCGTTTCATCACGGACATATGATATTTCACGGAGCTTGCCGTTTTTTATATTTTCAATTATCTTGTCTATAACAGCTTCAATGGTTGTGCTGTATGGTATTTCTGTTATCTCAATACATCCGCCCTGTTTGTCATAATTCCACTTTGCCCGTACCTTGAAGCTTCCTTTGCCTGTTTCCACTACCTTTCTGAGTTCCGTTTCGTCCATAAGCAGAAATCCGCCGCCGGGGAAATCCGGACCCTTCAGGGTAGTGAGAATATCATGCTCAGGATCCTTCATAAGGGCAATGGTGGTTTCACACACCTCGGAAAGATTAAAGGGACATACAGAACTTGCCATGGATACGGCTATACCCACATTCGCATTTACCAGTACAGACGGATATGTCGCTGGAAAAAGCGTCGGCTCTGTCATAGTGTTATCGTAGTTGGGTACAAAGTCAACGGTTTCCTTATCTATGTCACGGAAAAGCTCATTGCAGATAGGCTCCAGTTTGACCTCGGTATATCGGCTTGCAGCATATGCCATATCACGTGAATATGCTTTGCCGAAATTTCCCTTTGAATCCACGTAAGGGTGAAGAAGCGCCTCATTTCCTCTTGCAAGTCTTACCATGGTTTCATATATGGCACTGTCACCGTGAGGATTCAGACGCATTGTCTGACCTACAACGTTTGCAGATTTAGTTCTCGGTCCGTTCAGCAGTCCCATTTTATACATGGTATACAGAAGCTTTCTGTGGGAGGGCTTGAAACCGTCTATTTCAGGCAATGCACGTGAAATTATAACGCTCATGGCATAGGGCATATAATTTTTTTCAAGAGTTTCTGTTATCTTTTCCTCTGCTACAATGCCTGCACCTTCTATATAGGCGTTCGGCAGCATTTCAGAGGTTTTCTTTTTCTCTGGTTCTTTTTTTCTCGCCAAGATCTGATCTCCTTCCAATCAGGCTTTTCTGAGCTTAACAGCTGCCCAGCCCTCTTTTTCTCTGATATCCAGCACTTCAAAGCCATACTGCTTCACCTTGTCCACAACCTCGTCCCTGCGTTCGCTTATAATTCCGGAGATTATGAGAATGCCCTTATCTTTAAGGAATCCCGGAAAAACAGGTGCCATAGCTTTAAGAACATCTGCAACAATGTTTGCACAGATAAGGTCATAACCTGTACCGATTTCATCAACAAGTGCCTCATCAGTGAGAATATTTCCGCATCGAACAGTATACTGCTCAGGTGAAAGATTATTCTTTTCAGCGTTTTCTGCTGCAATACGTGAAGCATTTTCTTCAATATCAACGGCAAATGCCCTTTCAGCTCCAAGAAGCATTCCGCCTATAAAGAGTATACCGCTGCCGCAGCCAAGGTCAAGTAGCTTTGTATTATTGTCAACCTCATTTTCCATAAGCTCAAGACAAAGACGTGTTGTATGATGCTGTCCTGTTCCGAAGCTGCTGGCAGGATCTATTTCAAGAACAGTTCTTCCCTCCGGACAGTCCGCCTCTTCCCATGAGGGTTTGATGTAAAGCTTTTCGCCTACGCAGAAGGGCTTGAAATACTGCTTCCAGTTATTTGCCCAGTCCTCTTCACATATACCTGACAGCTGAATTTCCAGTCTGCCGTAAATATTTTCGCTGTCTGACGCTTTAAGTCTTGCAAGCAGTTCCTTTATCATCTGCATTGTTTCAGCACCCTGGGCGTCCTCCGGCAGGTATACTGTAACGCAGCTTTCACATTCTTTCAGTCCAAGAAGATCCTCTTCAATATAATCCCATTTTCCGTCCTTATTTTCAAGGAATTCATTGAAATCCTCCGGGTCCTGTATGGAAAATCCCCGTATGCCCAGCTCCATTAGATATGTGCAGAGCATATCAATGCCTTCCGTTGCTGTAAATATATCAACCTTCGTCCAGTTCATTTTTTCTCTGCTCCTTTTCTTCCAGATCACGCTTTCTTTTACGTACATTCTCCTCCTGCACACGTCTGCCGTCTGCAATCAGCAGCTGCAATGCTGCTTCATCCTGCATTTCAAGAGCAGTTCTGTATTCAGACAGATGTGCAATAAGCAGCTCAAGATGATGAAGCAGAAGAAGCCTGTTATCCATAAAGAGGGATGACCACATTTTTTCGTCCATTGTGGCAACCCTTGTCATGTCCTGGAAGCTTCCTCCTGAAAATGAAACAGCGTCATCCATGCAGTCGTCCTTTACATATGCGCTTGATACGATATGTGCCAGCTGAGATGTGTATGCTATCATATCATCATGTCTGTGAGGTGTTGTCAGAACTATTTTGCCGAATCCCATTTCCTTCGCCAGTGCTTTCACCTTTTCGACAACTTCGCTGCTTGTTCCGTAGGTTGGAGTTATGATAAAATTAGCATTGTCAAATAAATCCGGTATACTTACTTCATAACCGCTTTTCTCACGTCCAGCCATAGGGTAGA
>JBJERG010000266.1:10133-17078 GCA_051882155.1 Ruminococcus sp. | reverse complement strand
GAGTCCCCGATGGCCCACCACCTTTTTAGCCCTCACTTGAAAAAGTGAGGGCTTTATTTATGCAAATGTACGGAAACCGCTGTATAAATACGGCGGTTTTTTCATTTTTGATATCATTTATGCTTGCAAAATTGTGGCAAAAATAAGTCTATCTTTTTTTGCAGTGCTCTGATATAATGTAAATATACCCGGGAAATACAGGAAATATTTTTATTTGAAGAGGAGAAATGATTATGAAACAATGTAAAAAGTGCGGGGCACTGCTTTCTGATGTTGTTACCACCTGCGGCAAATGCGGTCAGCCGGTGGACGAGTTTGTCAGAACTGCACCGAATGTTCAGCCGGAGAGCACCGGTTCACAGTCTTCTGTCAACATGGAAAACAAAAGCTTTTCAGCTCTGCAAACTGGTGTTTATAACACAGTTTCAGCGTATAAACCAACTAACAGCACGGCAAAAGCATTTATTATTTTGAAAATTTTAGTATGTGCTGCCGGAATAATCATGGGAATTGTAATTATTAATTTTAAGGGCGATTTTTATGATTACACAGACTCAGTAGCATCTGCAAGATTCGGAGCTGATTTCTACACTGAAATACACGACGCAGCAAGAACTGCGGCAAATAATATAGACGGCACTTCACATTTAATCGGAAAAATCGGAAAAAGCTTAATGATAGCAATTGGTTCTGGTTTTATACTTTGCTCTATTTACAAGCTATTTTCATGTATTGGCGAGCTTGCAAAGAAAGACAGATAAAAAATATTAAAGGAGAGAATATTATGAAGAAAACAGGTTTAATTCTTGCGGCAGTGATTGCCGTAGGCAGCATGGCAATGTTTACCGGCTGCGGCGGAGATAAATACGAATTATATTACAGGGAAGACAGCTACAAGGGAGATACAAGCAATGTGTTCTCCATGGACTGGGATACAATGTCAATGTTTTCGGAAATGGATGAAAAAATGGCAGAGGAGCTTCCTAAGAAATCAGTATCCGTTAAAGGCAGTGAATTGACAGGCTTGTTCTCTGAACCACTGGAACTTACATTTAAAGAGGGTAAAAAAGAGGATAAAAAAGAAGGCTATTTCCTTATTGGAACAGATTTGAATGATATACCTGATCTTAAAGATGCAATATTAGAGTACGGTGATTCATATTCTACTGAATACGGTGATATTTATTTAGTGCCGTATCATATCGAATTTGAAACCTTTGACGCTTTATATGTAGATTGTTTTATGTGTCCGGAGGATAATATTGATGAACTCGATATAGACAGATGCTATAAGGTGGAATTTGTATTCGATATAAAAGAATAGGCAGAAAATGAAAGTTAAGGAGAAAAAATCATGAAAAAAGTAAGTTTGATTCTTGCGGCAGTGATTGCACTTAGCAGTTTGTCGATATTGACCGGCTGCGGCGGTTCATCAGAAAAAACAGCGGAAGTGACTACTGCTGTGACAACTAAAGCCACAAGAATTACAACAGAGGCTGCAACAACAGATGATGAAGAAGAAAAGAATCGGAAAGCAGAGGAGCTTCGTAATGCAGTTTATGAAATAGGTATTGAGGCATTTAACGACAGTGCTAAATATAGTGACAGTTATAATTCAGCAAGTGACTGCATTAAAAAAGGTGAAAATTTTCTTTTTAGCAGATCAACTATAGTACTAAATTCGAAGCCTAAATCTAAATGGGAATATAAAGATGGTGACGGAGATGATTCCAGGCATATTTTAAATGCTTGTGATGAAATTAACAGAGCTTTGGATATTCCATATACAGTTACTCAGGATATGAGAGAAAAATGCAGAGAAAAAGAGGAGATTATACGTTCTCCTCTTATGTATGATTCTTATACATACTGGTATGATTATGATGAAATCGTTATATATGTAAATTATTCATATAATTTAAATGGCTCTGGCGATCGTTTTAAAGTCGAATACGAATTTATATGTTATTAAGGAGAAAAAATCGTGAAAAAGGTAAGTTTAATTCTTGCGGCAGTGATTGCCCTTTGCAGTCTGGCAGTATTCACCGGCTGCGGAAGTTCATCAAGCTACAGCGGCAGCTCAAACAACAGTTACGATAGTAAAGATTACGGCGGATACAGTAAAGATTACTGGGACGCCGCAAGAGATGCCTGGGATAAATACAAATAAAACAGAAAGGGAAAAGATGAAAAAGAAAATTAAAAGTATTTCCATAGCATTGATTCTTGGAATGGTTTCAATGCTTCTTACAGGCTGCACTGACTACTGTTCATATGGCGGCTGTATGCGTGAAGCTGAAAGCGGCGGAAGATGTTCCGTACATCAGGGTCTGCCAAATGACCCGTATTACGGCATTCCGGATTAAAATTTTATCGACAGAAAAGGAGAATATGATAATGAAAAAAAGGATTATTGCGGGTGTTCTGACAGCAGGTATGATTTTCACTGTGGGCTGTTCGCCAAAACTTGAAACTACCGGTATTACTATTGACAGCTTCATTGATAAGATGTCAGAAATGGACAGCAATGATTATGTCAGCATTGACGGAATTGCCGCTAATGCTGACATAAAGGAAGGCAAAGGCG
The DNA here is from genome assembly GCA_051882155.1 of Ruminococcus sp. Taxonomy (GTDB): domain Bacteria; phylum Bacillota; class Clostridia; order Oscillospirales; family Ruminococcaceae; genus Ruminococcus_C. The sequence goes on along the minus strand of JBJERG010000266.1, from coordinate 14,491 downwards.
GAATTTCTCAATACACTTCCAAAGCAGACATTGATTATGAAGGAACCGCTTTTGGCTCCAGTGAATTAAAGGCTGAAATTGAAACTAAAACAAATGAAATTATTTCACTTGAGTATAATGTATCACTTTTAAGTTCCATTCATTCTGTTATGTTAGATGACGCTGAAACCGGCGCTGCATTTGCAGTTTCGATTTGTAACAGACTTTATGACTGCGCAGAAATAATATGCGGCCTTTCAGCAACTGAAAGCGAAGATGAAGTCGAAGAAGTGATTAAGGAAATTATCAACAGTGATGAAGGAGAAGGTGAAACCACAAGATCTTATAATGGCTATAAAGTTACATTCAGCCTGGAAGATACAGTAAGTGATTTTACTATTAAAATCGAAATGGAAGAAACTGAAGAAGAATAATAATGCAAAACATCCACGGCAGACTTATCGCTGCTGTGGATGTTTTTTTGGTGCTGTATTTTACTTGATTAAGTGATTCCGGCGTTAAAACCCTCCCACCGTCCCTCCCTTTCAGGGAGGGCAATATTCCGCTGAAATTTCACTTTAACCATAATTTAAAACAATAGCTTAAATCCTGCGGTTTAAAGGCTCTCCTGAAAGGACGGTCGCCATCTTTAGGGCGATTGTGTCGAGCACTTTTCCGCTTGTGCGAGGCTGAGCTGTCAGCGAAGCTGACTGAGAGGTTTTCTTGCCGAAGGCAAGACTGAAGGGTTAAAACAAAAATCACCAAATAAAAGTTTAATCGAAAGATTCAAGCAAAATCCAGAGTCTAAAACTTTTATTTACATCAGATCGCAGATAAGACCTGCAAATTCAGAAGGATTCTCAATGGGCATACCCTCGATAAGCAGTGCCTGGTAGTGCAGCAGCTCACTGTACTTTTTAAGCTTCTCCTCGTCCTTGCCCGTAAGTGCCATAAGCTTCTCATATACAGGATGCTCCGGATTTATCTCCAGTACGATCTGAGCATTTATCTTCTGGTCATTGCCCGGCATTGCGTTCAGAGTCTTCGCCATTTCCATGGTGATCTCACCTTCGCTCGCCAGACATACTGCATGAGTTTTCAGTCTGCTTGACAGCTTTACATCAGTAACCTTGCCCTCAAGTGCCTTCTTTACACTCTCAAGCATCTCCTTGCTGTCTGCGGATTTCTCTTCCAGTGCCTTCTTTTCCTCTTCGCTTTCAAGGCTTAAATCACTGTCTGCTACAGACTTGAACTTCTTGCCCTTGTATTCCATAAGCATTCTGATTGCAAATTCGTCTACATTGTCGGTGAAATACAGAAGCTCATAGCCCTTAGCCTTTACAGCCTCAGTCTGAGGAAGTGATTCTGCTCTTGCAAGTGTTTCGCCTGCCGCATAGTAAATGAACTCCTGTCCTTCCGGCATTCTGTCGATATATTCGGACAGAGAAGTCAGCGGATTGCCCTCGTTTGATGATGTGAACAGCAGAAGATCCTGGAGTACGTCCTTGTGCATACCGTAATCAGAATATACGCCGTATTTCAGCTGGAGTCCGAATGCCTTGTAGAATTCCTCGTACTTCTCACGGTCATTCTTCATCATTCTTGTAAGCTCATTCTTTACAGTACGCTCAACGCTCTTTGCAATAACTCTCAGCTGTGCGTCATGCTGGAGCATTTCTCTTGAAATATTCAGAGATACGTCCTCGGAATCCACCAGACCCTTTACAAAGCTGAAATAATCCGGCAGAAGGTCTTCACAGCAGTCCATGATAAGAACGCCGTTTGCATAAAGCTGAAGACCCTTCTTATATTCCTTTGAATAGAAATCAAAGGGCGCACGGGACGGGATATACAGCAGTGCGTCATATGTGGGCATACCCTCGTTATGAACGTGGGAATGGCTGAGCGGTTCGGAATAATCATTAAACTTATCCTTATAGAAATTGTTGTAATCCTCGTCAGTAAGCTCGTTCTTGTTCTTTCTCCAGATCGGGATCATGCTGTTGAGGGTTGTTTCTTCAATGTAATCCTCATATGCTTCTGCGCTGTGGTCATCTTCCTTGGCGTCAGCCTTTCTGCGGCTCTTCTTCATATCCATAACGATAGGGAATCTGATGTAGTCGCTGTAACGCTTAACAAGTGACTGAATGCGGTACTGATTCAGATAATCGCTGTAGGATTCCTCGTTGCCGTTTTCGTCCTTTTCGTCCGGGAGAATTTCCAGAGTTATCTCAGTACCTACAGTTTCCTTGTCGCAGGTGTCAATTGTATAGCCGTCAGTGCCTTCTGATTCCCATACATAGGCGGTATCAGCACCGAATGCACGGGATTTAACAGTAACCTTTCCGGCAACCATGAATGCGGAGTAGAAGCCTACACCGAACTGACCGATGATCTGGCTGTCTTCGGAGAGCTGATTTTCGCTTTTGAATTTGAGAGAACCGCTGTTTGCGATGATACCCAGGTTATTTTCCAGTTCTTCCTTGGTCATACCGATACCGTTATCGGAAATGGTAAGGGTTCTTGCATCTTCGTCAATGGCAATGCGGATTTTGAAATCAGACTTTGACATACCAACGCTGTCGTCGGTGAGTGACTTGAAATACAGCTTGTCAATAGCGTCGCTGGCATTTGAAATAAGCTCACGGAGGAAGATTTCCTTGTGAGTATAAATTGAATGAATCATCATATCCAGAAGTCGTTTGGACTCTGCTTTAAATTGTTTCTGTTCCATATGAAGCTCCTCTTTTCTCTGTAATTAGCACTCTCTGCTTTTGAGTGCTAATACTATTATATCACGTCTGCTAAATTCGTCAAGAGGAACATGAAAATGTTTACATTTGGTACATAATTAAAGGCAATAAATAAAAGTTTTTTGGTCCAGCAATTTTTCAAAAATGCTGGTCGCCGCCCGCAGGCGGCGAAACGGCTCCATAGTTATAAATTATCATGCGATAAATTCAGAGCAAAAAACAAAATTCCGCATACAAAAATCCTTACCCTCATAATCAAGCACAAAACAGAAAGCCTTGTAAAAGCAAGCAGTAAGAATAATATGCGGAATTTTTATAGTCAGCAAGAGCGGAGCGAAGCGACAAATCTTGCGGAGGGATAAAGTCTTCTTAAAATAGAACGTACCCTAAACGGATAACAACAAAAATTCTCTTAAATATAGCAAGACTTCAGCAGACCGCAAGAATTGTCGCTTCGCTCCGCTCTTGCTAAGTGTAAAAATTCCGCATTGATAGCTTTTACTGTACGGCTTACAAGGTTTTCTGATTTATACTTGATTGTACGGTTAAGCTAATTTACAATGCGGAATTTTGTTTTTGCTCTTAGATTTAAACGTCTGTAATCTTTAACTCTGCGAATGCACAGCATTCGCCTGGGACTCCTCGTCCCAGACCCTACGGCAGCATTTTTAAAAAACTGCTGCACCGAAAAAATTTTATTGATTTTTCAGAAAATCCAGAACGCCCAGAAGTGTATCCTCTTTCCTGTAGGCAATCCGGAGCATATCCTCAGTGGGTTCAATCAGATCGGGAACGAGAATTGCCTTCATGCCTGCATTATATGCACTCCACAAACCATTCCTTGAATCCTCCACCGCATACGTTTCCCCAGGGTCAGTACCCAGCTTTTCACAGGCTGTGAGATATATCTCAGGGTCAGGCTTGCCCTTTTCCACTATATCTCCCGTTATTATCTCATCAAACATATCCCTAAGACCTGTCATCTCCAGATGATGCAGTGCCGACTCCATTCTTGATGATGTAGCAAGAGCAGTTTTCCACATATTGCTGTTAAGCCATGTTAAAAGTTCCCTTGTACCGGTTTTAACAGGCATACCATTTGTATGAAGCCACTTGGTAAAATCTGCGGAAAGCCGGCTTATAAATGCCTCAAAATCTATCTCCGGATGATTCTTCGCAAAGTATTCCGCTTCGCTTTTCCGGTTGAGTCCGGTGCAGTTTTTCAGCGCAGTTTCGGCGTCTTTGAAGCCAATGTCCTCTGCAATGTTCATCCACACAATCCTGCATACACGCTCCGTATCAAACAGAACACCGTCCATATCAAATACAATAGCTTTACTCATTTTCTCACGCCTCCTGTAGGTTGAAACTTTCAACTTCTTTTTCAACATTTCAACTTCGAGATGTTGAATCGGTTTTACAGTTTCATTGTAACATATTGTTCCGGCGGTGTCAAGGCATGGAAAAAGCACACCTTGTGCGGTGTGCTTTTGCGAAATTCTTCGGTTACAGTGTAAAAACCTCTCAGTCAGCTACGCTGACAGCTCTCCTTTCAGGAGAGCCTTTAAACCGCAGAATTTAAGCAATTGCTCTGAATTATGGTTAAAGCAAAATTCAGCGAAATAT
>JBJERG010000266.1:0-10033 GCA_051882155.1 Ruminococcus sp. | reverse complement strand
CTGCCAGCTTCCCTTTCAGGGACGCCTTTTGATTCGCAGAGTTTAAGCAATTGCTTTAAAAATTAGAAATCAATACAAGCAAACAAAATTATAGCCCAGAGAACAATAACTGCAACGGAAGCGACAATAGAGGTAACAATGAGCTTTTTGCTTGCTTCATTTTCGCCCTTTGCGTAGGAAATGCTGCCGAAAATAATGCCGATGAGAGGGCAGAGGACTGTTACCACATACATCCAGGTTTCAACAATGCCGCCCTTGTACTTATAATAGTTTGCTGAATGAGTTTCGCTTTTGATAGCTTCGAAACTGCTCTCTGATGATGAATTATTCATCCTGGATACGGGTTCACTTGTGCTTGATTCAAGCGGAAGGGAACACATTAAGCACATAGTTGCTGAATCCGCAAATGTCTTACCGCATTTTGAACACTTTTTCATAATAATTTCTCCAATCAAATAAAAATATTTCCCGGAAATTTCCGGACTGTATCTATATTATATCAAAGCCGTTTTCAAAAAGATAGACTTATTTTTGAATTAAATCTGCAAGCATATTTGCAGTCAGAAGTTCTTGCAGAATGCAAAAAAGAACCGCCGTCACAGCTGACAGCGGTTCTTAAAATCAGAGTTTGTAAAGGCTTATACGTTCCTTTGATGTTCAAAATTTTTTACGATGCGGAATATCAGGTCTTGTGCATCCGCAACACCTCCAGTTAATTACAAAAAAACAATTTACCGGCGATGCACATTATATGTACCCCTAACTCAGATGGTCGAGAGCAAATTTTATACATTGGATGATTAGTCCGTTTACTGACACATTATTTTCCTGTGCCAGCTTTTCAAGCTGCTCCGCCAAAGGTACCGGAATCCGAAAGGTTTTGGTTTCCGTTTCATATTTTCGCTCTATTTTGAACTTATCGATATTTTCCACTGTACCACTCCTGTTGATATAGTTTATATAATAATTATACCAGAATACAGCTTAAAAAAGATAGAGTTAAATATGATATAATTTTGCAATTCGCTGCCCACTGCAAAAGAGATGTCATTTCTGCTTGCTTTCTGCATTCTCATCTGATGCTGTGTGATCAAGTGCAAACTGAATGCACTGCACTACAAGCTGATTCAGGGACAGAGAATTCTCAGCTGCAAGCTTTTCAAGCTCCAGTGCAATAGGCTCCGGCAGACGTATGGTTTTCGTTACGTGGTCATAGCCCTTAGCAATTTTGAACATATCCGCCTTTTTAGCGCAGGTTCGTCTATTTTGCATGGTACTTATGCACCTGCACCTGTTCCTCCGATTTTATTTGTGCCATGCCCTTTATAGACTTTGTATATTATAACATATTTTCGCATATTTGGCAATAATTTTGGTGTCGTACTGTGAACATTATATATATTTACTGTATTGACAAGAGGGAAATAATGTGATATCATTATTTTAAAATAATGGCAGCGGGAGGGATTGCTATGAATGAATATGATAATCAGAATAACAGATTCAGGTTTTTGATAATAACAGTGTCGATCCTGTCTTTTCTGGTTGCTGTGCTTATAATGATATTTTTGATCATGTTTATTTCACGTGAAGACCCGGTAACATATAATAATGAAATGCTGGAGGTGGAAACAGTTGAGGGCAATACAGCTCTGATTCCTGAAACTGCCACTGCTCCGAAGATCGTATTCACAGAGGTAAGTGCTGAAACAGAAGCGGTACCGGAGGATTCTGGTGCGGAATTTCAGCAGACAGAGGCTCCCACAGAAAAGCCGGACAGGAAAACCACAACTGTAAAGACAACTAAAAAAACAACTCCAAAGACAACTAAAAAGACTACTGTCACCACGAAATTTGAAAGCTATCTGCTGGATGTCAAGGGATATGTTCCAATATATGACAAGCCGGGCTACAATAGCCTTAAGGTTGATGAGATCACGGAGCTTACCAAGTATACAATTGTAGAGGAAAGAAGGCTTTCAGAGGACGAGCATGATGTCTGGGGCAAGCTGAAATCCGGTTTAGGCTGGATAAATATTTATGACGCAAAGCATCCTTATGAGGGCGGACTGGCTGATGATGGACTGGAGGATGGATACGATTCCTATAATGCCTATTCAAACGGATATCCTCATTTCCTGGCGGATCTGAATGGTGACGGCACCGATGAGCTTTTTGTAAAGACAGGAACCTGCGAAGCTGATTATATGTGGAATGTATACACTCTGGTAAATAACAGAGCCTCATATGTGGACAGCTTTTCCGGAGGACATTCCACGATCTATATTTGCAGTACAGGTGAATTTTATGTTCTGTACGGTCATATGGGCGTTGCGGCTCTTCAGCAGATTCACATGAGGGAGGGATATATTGAGCTTGAAACAATATTCCCGGAGGCTGACAACAATGACGGTTCCTATGTGGTTGAGATTGAGGCTTTTCTGAATGAAAAGGGAATTGCTGATTATGATTTGATTTATTAATGAGTGCAAGGGCTGCGGCAGGTAAAACTGCGGCGGCTCTTGCGTTTATGTCGGAATATGGTTTTTCTGACGGAAAAATAACTCCCCAAACTGTTTTTTGTTATTGTCAAAAGGGAGAAAAATATAAAATAATGCAAAAAGGAGGTTGACTTGCAGGATTTTTTACAGTATAATAGTATAATATTTATCGAAAAAAACAATGGGAAAGGAAAAATATTATGAAAGGCAATACATTTCTAAAACGGCTTATATGCTGTGCTGTTTCGGCGGCGGTTCTGATATGCAGCTGCGGATTCAGTGCTGTGCCTGTGTATGGAGCAGGCGACTGGGACGGCAGTGCTGATACAAGCTGGTACAATGAAAGGGATACAAAATTTACCCTTACAACGGCAGATCAGCTGGCGGGACTTGCAGTACTTGTCAATGAGGAAAAGGATAATTTTGCAGGGAAGACCATATATCTGGGCGGAAATATTACATTCAATGCAAACGCTGATATTGACGCCTGGTCTGAGGGAATAAATATTCCCATGAATGACTGGATTCCCATCGGACTTCTCTATGCAACGCCATTCAAGGGAACATTTGACGGCTGCGGATACAGCATTTCGGGATTATATTCAGCCCAGTCAGGCAATGTTGCAGGACTTTTCGGCTATATAGGCAGAGGCTCTGAGGTGCGGAATATCAATCTGGAAAGCGGATACATTTATTCCATAAATCATTATGCCGGCGGAATATGTGCATACAGCCACTATGCTGCGGTAAGGGACGTGCATAACAGTGCGTATGTACGCTCGGAATATTACAGAGCAGGAGGAATCACCGGCGTAAATTCAGGCAGTGAGTTGATATGCTGCAGCAACAAGGGTACTGTCAAGGGCGGAAAAGCGGCTGGCGGTATTATGGGTGAGATATGTTCTGTCGGAAGTGCTGAGAGCTGTTTTAATGAAGGCATTGTAAGCAGTGCAAAATGTGCAGGCGGAATATGCGGCATTATGAATAACGGCACTGTTCTGGGTTGTTATAATACGGGAACAATTTCCGGAAAGGAAATTGCAGGCGGCATTGCAGGCAGCGGCGGCGCTGAAAATGAGATAAAAAATACATACAGCATAGGAAAGGTTTCCTCAGAATCCGGTGAAGGCTATGGCATTAACGGCGGAGGAAGCATAAAATGCACAGGCTGCTATTATTTAAGCGGTTCTGCTCTGAAGGGCGAATGTGAAGGTGTAAAGACTGTATCTGATGCGGTTGTAAAACAGGAGCTTGCTGGTATGCTGGACAATCATTTTATAAAGGGCAGTATGTATCCTTTGCTGGCATGGCAGAATGACGTAAACGACCCTGCATATACAACTGAAAGCACCACAGCCACATCTGTTACGACTACTGCAGCCACAACCACGGCTTCATCTGTTACCACAACAGTAAGCACCACGGCTGAAAGCACTTCTTCTGTTACGGAAACATCTGGAACCACATTATCAACGGAAGGAACAGGGGCTATAAGGATATGGGCAGTAAATAATGTAACGGAGCTTCATGGAATAGGCTCAAAGGTTCAGCTTCTGATTGACGGAAATACAAATATTCCTCAGTGGGCAACCATGAATAAGGATATAGCAGTAGTTGATTCAAACGGACTTGTTACGGCAACGGGTGAAGGAAAGGTGACTATTGTTGCTACGGTGGACGGCATTGCGGTAATGACTGAGCTTACTGTAACAGGTGAGGAGGCAACTTCCGAGTCAACAACGACTACAACAACCACGACTGCCACCACAACAACAACCACTACTACAACTATACCGGCGTATTCCCTTGGGGACTGTGACGGAAACAATGTGATTGACATTTCGGACGCAGTTCTTGTACTGATGTATTATTCCCGTGCAGCTGCCGGTCTGGAGGCGTCCTTCAGTGAGAATGAGCAGCTCAATATGCTGGCATTTTATGCGGCTGATGTAAGCCGCAGCGGATCTATCGGACTTGATGACGCAGGTATGATACTGAGTTATTATTCACAGATTGCGGCAGGAATGGTTCCTGAGTGGCGGTAGGAAAATGGAGAGGTTTAATACAAAAATTTTTCAGTCAACATAAATTCAAAGTAATAACCCTTCAGTCACGGCTGCGCCGTGCCAGCTTCCCTTTCAGGGACGCCTTTTGACTCGCAGAATTTAAGCAATTGCGTTAAATTACAGTTTGCTTGAATTTGAGCTGTTATAAGCCCTCCCTGAAAGGGAGGGGCGGACCACCGAAGGTGGTGGGAGGGTTTAACGCTTGAAGATTTTAATTGACTTTAAATGAAATGTATTTACCCTTCAGCCTTGCCTTCGGCAAGCCAGCTTCCCTTTCAGGGACGCCTTTTGACTCGCAGGATTTAAGTAATTGCGTTAAATTACAGTTTACTTGAATTTGAACCGTTATAAGCTCTCCCTGAAAGGGAGGGGCGGACCACCGAAGGTGGTGGGAGGGTTTTAACGCATGAATCTTACAGTTGACTTTGCTTTAAATGTATTTACAAAAACAGTACAAAAAAGGACGGGAGCTTCCCGTCCTTAAATTTTTATTCTTTTGCTTTGTTTTTATTGAAGATAACATTCAGTACAATAAGAACAATGCCGATTATGCCGAAGAAGGCTGATTTGAAGAGTATGCGTGATATACCGGCATCAAGAAGCTCTGTCACTGCGGTATAAATAACGGGATCCTTTACGGCAAAACGGTTTGCTGCACCGGATATGAGGAGATATACCATAGGAATTGCTGTAAGGGCGCTTCCGCAGAAGAAGCCTGTTCCGGACCAGTAGAGCCGTCTGAACCCTCTGTTCCTTTCAAGGAATACAAGCAGGAAGGTAAGTGCCATAGAAGCTCCGAAGGTTACCCAGTTCAGTATACTGATAAGTGGTATATATCTGATTATTTTGTCAAGAGTGCCGTTTTCTTTGAGGGTATTCAGATAGAAGGCGTCCATTCGCTGCTGAATCTTTGTTTCTGCATTAGTTATTGTTTCGCTGAGCTTTTCCTCAAAAGCTTCATCGGGTTCGTAGTTTATGGACTCTGCATATTCATAGAAAAATGCTGTTATGTTTTCCTCCAGTGCTGTGAAATCAATTTCTGCCGTTTCATCAGCACCGTTTAATACCCTGATATTGCCTTCGATGAGTCTGCACATGGATTCCTCAAGCCATTCTTCGGATATTGCGTCCATATAGACCTCCGGCGGAACTGCCGTTGTATTATACTGGTTTTTGAAGTCGTTTTCCAGTGCAGTGTATGCCTTTTCAGCCAGTTTTTCCTCACGGATAATATCCGTATAAATTCCCGGCAGACTGAGCAAAGCGTCAGCTGATGAGGAAAGAATATATCCTGCGATACAGAAGGACATCAGCACTGTAAGAATGATTCTGCTTATAGTATAGCCTCTGGTCATTATTCTGCCTCCTTCTGATTATAGTAAACCATTTCCACAGGCTTGCATACAACGCCTGTACGTTTTTTGGAGGAGCCGAAAATCTGCATTTCGCAGGTATAGAGAGTGAGCTTTTCTTCCTTTGCAGGCAGAATATATTTCTTATCGTCGGCGTCAAATTCTATCTTTTCCGAAACCTCATAAGTAAATCTGCCGTAGTTAGTATAGACGGTGACTTTGTCGCCTTTTTCGGCTTTATGGAGTTCATTGAAGAAGGTATTCACATGGGCGTCGATTACCACATTTCCGCCTGAACCTGCTGCGGTGGAAGATGTGGTCTGCACTGCACCGATTTCCAGAAGCTCCGCATTGCTGCCCCAGTACACAGGCACGGAAAGGTCTATTGACTCTATTTCAAGCATGGCATACTGTTCTCCGAATACCGGGATCACGACTTCGCCTTCTGTGAAGGTTTCGCCGCTGTGGGTTGTGCTGATCTCATTATTTACGATTTCCAGACCGCTTCCGGCAGGCGGATTTTTCATATTATCCATAAAGGCAATATTTGTAAAGGCTGAAAGCTTCTCATATGGTCTTATCAGCACGGGAATTGCTATGCCGATACACAATATCAGTATGAGCAGAGGCAGAATTATCTGTACGGTTCTGCTCATATACTGCTGACTGTCTTTTGTATTATCCTTGCTGTTCATAAATGTTTCCTTTACTCTTTGTTTTTCTTTGACTTAGTGATAAGTGCAATTCCGCCTGCGGACAGAAGGAGCATTCCGCCGGATACAATAATCGGAACAGTATAGGAGTGACCTGTTGGGTCAACTGTCACGCTCATGGAGGTAACATTCACAAGTTTGCCGTTTTCGTCAACGGCGCTTACCACCAGATTGTCGCCGGACACCTCGTCAATGTTGAAGCTTATGCCGAATTCACTGCCTACGTCCATGAAGTTTGCCAGAAGCTCAGCCTTATCTGACGCACTGAGCTGTTTCAGAATGCTGTTGCGTTCGCTCTGAGTCATGGAATTTATGAATTCCTGCTTTTCCTTTTCGGTCATGGAGTTGAGATAATTTTTCTTTTCCTCCAGAGAAGCGTTTATGAATTTATCGTCTGACTTGCGGTTAGTGGTTACAGTGGTGGTGCTGCTGTTTTCATTTTCCTTTGGAGCAGTAGTTGCGGCAGGAGGCTTTATGCCCAGCTCTTCTTCAATCTTTTTTCCTGCTTCTTCGTTATACTGATAGATCATGGAAATAGCCTTGTCGCACTGCTCGGAGGTGTAATTTCCTCCGGAATAGGTGTTGATAGCCTGCTGGACCATCCAGTCCGGCCAGCCTGCCGCATATGCCGCTGCTATAACGTCGCTTACTGTAGTAGCGGAAGCAGTTATACTGCCCCACATGGGAAGTGAAGCTGCGATAACTGACGCAAAGACTGCTGCAGTTTTTCTGAATGTTTTTTTATTTTTCATAAATTTTATCCTTTCTGAATCAATACGAATAAAGTGTACCCTTACCATTATAATGCAGTCAGCGGAAAAATGCAAGTGTTTCCATATATTTACACCTGCATTTCACACAGTTTTTATTTGCTCAGCTCGAAATCAATGTTTCCGCTGTTGACATCAGTCTTCACGCATTTTACCTTTACGGTGCTTCCAAGGCGGTATTCTCTGTCGCCCAGTACTTCCCTGAATGAAATGCTTTCATCGTTGTACCATTCACCGTCCTCGGGAAGAGTTCTCACATGAACCATGCCTTCAATGGAATTGGGCAGCTGAACATAAAATCCGAAATCGCTTATACCGGAAACTATACCTTCGAACTCCTCGCCTAAATGCTGCTGCATATATTCAGCCTTGTAGCAGTCCTCGCAGTCACGTTCCAGCATGATTGCCCTTACCTCTGCGTCGCTGGAGGCTTTAGCCGCTTCAGTAACAAATGCCTTGTATCGTTTGTTTACCTTCTGGGAATTTCCGCATTCGCACCAGTAGCTCATTATACGGTGAATTGCAAGGTCCGGATAACGTCTTATGGGAGAGGTGAAGTGGGCATAATCTGCCAGTGCAAGTCCGAAGTGACCCAATGGCTGTGTGTCGTAGGCTGCCTTTGCCATGGAACGCAGCACCATTACATTTATGACAGGATATGCAGGGGTTCCTTTTGCATTTTTCAGTATCTGAGCCAGATGAATCGGCTTCACATCAGAGAAATCGGGAATATTAACGCCTAAACGCAGAAGCACCTTTTCCAGATTCTCAATTTTCTCCATGGAAGGCTTTTCATGAACTCTGTACACAAAGGGCAGACCCTTTTCGGCTGCAAATTTTGCAGAAGCTTCATTTGCCAGAAGCATCATTTCTTCAATAATGCACTCGCTCTTTCCTCTGGTTCTGGCTTTTACATCAATGCAGACGCCCTTTTCGTCAAGGACAAGCTCGCTTTCCGTAGTTTCAATCTCCGGTGCGCCACGTTTATCACGTTCACGTATTCTCACATCGCAAAGCTCATTCATAACGGGTATCATGTGAATTACCTCTGCATATTTCAGCTTCAGAAATTCATCAGCTTCGCCTGCAAGAATTTTGTTGACTTCCTTGTAAACGCCCTTTACACGGGAACGTATAATTGTTTTTCTGAAGTCGTATTTTACAATTTCGCCCCGCTTATCCAGTTCCATAAGGGCAGAAAATGCAAATCTGTCCTCATCAGGATTAAGAGAGCATATGCCGTTTGAAAGCTCCTTTGGCAGCATGGGAATAACCTTATCTGCATAATAAACGCTTGTACCACGGCTTATGGCGTCCATATCAAGGGGCGATTTCGGACGTACATAGTGGGAAACATCTGCAATATGCACACCAAGCTTGTATCCCTTTTCAGTTTTTTCAATGGAAACAGCGTCGTCCAGATCCTTTGAATAGGCACTGTCAATAGTAAATATAGGCACATTGCGCAAATCAAGTCTGCGTGACAGCTCTTCTTCTGTTAAAATTGTTCCACGTGGAACATTTGAAGCCTCCTCCAGAGCCTCGAAGGAAAATTCCTCCGTTACACCATGAAGCGCCGCCATTGCCTTTGCGCAGGACTGAGCTGTTTCTGCACTGCCGAAGCTGAAAACCACCTTTGCCATATGCTCAGCGTGTCTTTTGCCTCGAATGCAGATCTCAGCCAGAACCTTGTCGCCCTCGCTGTACTCCACGCTCTGTCTGCGGTTTATGCGTATGGGAGTTCTGGACATTGTATCCGGCAGAAGGCAGAGAATGCCCTCATCTGAAATGATTTTGCCGGTAATACGGCTGTCTGCCTCTTCAATTATATCTACAACCTCGCCTTCGGGCTTTCCGCTTCGGGAGGGAATATTTTTATAAAGGACCCTGTCACCGGGCATTGCTCCAAGGAGAAATTTTCCCGGAATGAATACGTCCTCTTCATCATCAATATCAGGTCTTACAAAGCCGAAGGTACCGCTGAGCCTTACCACTACAGCGCTGTACAGACCGAAGATTCTTGAAAGTCCGTATCCTTTTTTTCTTACGCAGACATCGCCTGAACGCATAAGCTCTTTAAGGGCGGCGTTATAGGCGGCAGGACTGCCCTGATTTATTTTGCATTTTGCTTCCAGCTCTTTTTTTTCAAGGCATTTTGCTCCTGCCTTTTCCAGAGCCTTTAAAATTTTTCTTGTGTAGCTTTCAACAAGCTCCTGTGAAATGTTTGTTTTTTTCTCACTCATTATTTTCTCCAGTTTTTATCTCATTGTTTTTAGTAATCCGGTTAAAAAAATTCCTGTGAAACAAATGGGATGAATCACAGGAACTCTTTGTTTTATTTGTTGATCAGCGGCATTACAATATCCATGAATAAAATCATGATAAAGAATAAAACAGTCAGAACAGTAGTAATCTTTTTAAGTCTGGCTTCCTTGGTTCTGCCTCTGTTCTTGTCATAGAAAGAATCATTGGTTGCACCGGACAGAGCAGATGTAGCATTCTGGGGCTTCTGTTCCTGCATAAGACAAATGATTGTAATGATCAGGGAAACCAGAAGGATTGCACCGCCGATGACGAGTTCCATAGTAGTCATTTGTTTCTCCTCCTTTATTATTTAATATTCCTACTTAT
>JBJERG010000265.1:0-3260 GCA_051882155.1 Ruminococcus sp. | reverse complement strand
GGAGAACAGTCATTTGTGGCGATTGCCATTTACTTTGCAATACTCAGGCTTCGTCCGTCACCCTTCTGTATCCTGGACGAAATAGACGCTGCCCTTGACGAGGGAAATGTCCGCAGATATGCTCAGTATCTTCATAATTTTACAAATACCACCCAGTTTATTCTGGTAACTCACAGACGAAGCGCAATGGAGGAGGCAAAGGTTCTCTACGGCGTTACAATGCAGGAAAACGGTGTTTCAAAGCTTCTGCGTATGGAGCAGGAGGAATTTGAAGCAGAAACATCTTAAAAGGAGAGTGGGGCATGGATTTGTTTGAACTCCTTTTCGGGTCAGGCAGCAGCAAAAAAGCAGGGAAGTCTGACAGTAAGAAAAGCAGAAATAAAAATCGCAATGATGACTATGAAAGATATTATGATGATGAAACAGATGATTATTATGACGATGATCATGACGAATTTGATGAATAATCAGAGAAAGGACGTATAGCTATGGCTTTTTTCAGTAAAAAGAATAAAAAGGAAAAAAAGGGCTTTTTCGGAAGAAAAAGATATGAGGAAAAGGAAGAGCTTAATGAACCCATCGTTGATGAAGAGCCTTCTTCTGATGAAGAACAGCCTGTGCAGGGCGACATAGAAGAAGCCATCTCCGAACGTGAAAGAGCTGTTCGTGATGAGGAACAGCGACGCCGTGATGAAGCCGCAGAAGCGGCAGAAAGAGAACGTGCGGAGGCAGTTGCACTGGCAGCACAGGCAGCTCAGCTGGCGGCACTTTCACAGGACGTTGAGGAGCTTGAAAATCTTCCTGAGGAAGATGATGAGGATGAGGAAGAGAATCCTTCCGCTGCGGAAGAACCGGAAACAGAAGCAGAAGAGGAAATAACCGAAGCTGAACCGAAACAGGAAGAGAAAGAAGAATCGGAGCATACAGAAAAGTCTGAGAAAAAAGGCATCTTTGCTAAGATCCGTGAGGGTCTGAGAAAGACAAAGGAATCCATGATGTCCAGAATACAGAATGTTCTGGGCAGCTTCACGAAAATTGACGAGGATCTTTTTGATGAGCTTCTGGAAACAATGATAATGGGTGATATGGGTGTTGATACCTCCGAAGCAATATGCAATGCCCTTCGCAAACGCATAAAGGAAAGAGGAATCACCGACCCTAATGAGATAATGTCACTCATTCAGGAGATAATAACTGAAATGCTGGGTGAAGACCAGAGCCTGGACCTTTCAACAAAGCCTTCTGTTATCATGGTAATAGGCGTAAACGGTGCAGGCAAGACCACCACTATCGGCAAGCTTTGTCATCAGCTGAAAGCAGAGGGGAAGAAGGTCATCGTTGCGGCGGCAGATACATTCCGTGCAGCGGCAATTGACCAGCTTGAAGTGTGGACTCAGCGTTCAGGCGTGGATATAGTAAAACACGCAGAGGGTTCAGATCCCGGTGCTGTTGTATATGACGCAATAGACGCTGCAAAGGCAAGAGGCTGTGATGTTCTCATCTGTGATACGGCAGGCAGACTGCACAATAAGAAAAATCTCATGCAGGAGCTTGCAAAGATAAACAGGATAATCTCCACAAGAGCCGAAGGATGCTCTGTGGAAACACTTCTTGTACTGGACGCTACCACAGGTCAGAATGCGGTAAATCAGGCAAGACTTTTCAAGGAAGCGGCTGATATAAGCGGCATTGTTCTTACTAAACTGGACGGCACTGCAAAGGGCGGCATTATAGTTTCCATAAAGAATGAACTTGACATTCCGGTGAAGCTTATTGGCGTTGGAGAAAAGATAGATGATCTTCAGCCATTCCATGCAGAGGACTTTGTAAATGCACTCTTTGAAAAGGAGGAGCGTGTATAATGCGTGTGGTACTGGCTTCAAACAATAAAAACAAGATACGTGAAATGACCCAGATACTTCTGCCATTCGGAATGGAGGTAATTTCCCAGCGTGAAGCAGGCGCTGATTTTGATGTGGAGGAAAACGGCACCACATTCCGTGAAAATGCTGAAATAAAGGCGGCGGCGGTTTATGATGCGCTTCATATGCCTGTTATCGCAGACGACAGCGGACTTGTGGTTGACGCACTGGATGGTGCGCCAGGAGTGTATTCCCACAGATTCGCAGGAGAGAATGCCAATGACCACGACCGTTCAATGAAAATTCTGGAGAAGCTTGAGGGCATTCCGGAAAGCGGCAGAACGGCACGTTTTATATGCGAGATATGCTATATTGATGAAAAGGGTGAAAAGCACTTTTTCACCGGAAAATGCGAGGGCATAATAGGCACAGAGGAGAAAGGTTCAAACGGCTTCGGCTATGATCCCATATTCTGTTACGGCAATAAAACTCTCGCAGAAATGACAGACGATGAAAAAAATAAAATAAGCCACAGAGGAGAAGCCCTCAGGCTTATGACTGAATATTTAAAGGAGAGAAAGTAAAAAATGCTTACAAGTAAACAGAGGGCAAAGCTGAAAGGCATTGCCAGCACATATGAAACAATATTCCAGATAGGCAAGGGCGGCATAGGTGATCAGCTTGTACAGCAGGTACTGGACGCACTGAGAAAACGTGAGCTTATAAAGCTTCATGTACTTGACAACTGCGAATATGACGCAAAGGAAGCGGCTGCAATTCTTGCGGAACGTTCAAAATCCGAGGTAGTACAGGTAATAGGCAACAGATTCGTGCTTTACAAACGCAACCCTCAGGATCCGGTTATCGACCTGAAGGGCTGATATGAAACGTATCGGAATATACGGCGGAAGCTTTGATCCGGTGCATAATGGTCACATACACCTTGCCGGAACTGCAATGAAGTGCTTTGAAATTGATGAAGTCATATTTGTCCCGGCAAGAATATCTCCCTTCAAGCAGTCCAAAGCAGATGTGGCAGACGGAAATCACCGCCTTGCAATGCTGAGGCTTGCCCTTGAAAATGAACCTTCAATGAGTGTAAGTGATTACGAACTTAAGCAGGAAAATGTAAGCTATACGATCTACACTATCCGCCATATGAAAGAGCTTTATAAGGAGGGTACACTTGTTCTCCTTATGGGCAGCGATATGCTTTTAAGCTTTCAGAAATGGTACTGCTGGCAGGAAATAATGAGTCTTGCAGAGATAGGGTGCATATCCAGAAGCTTCGGTGACAGGGAAATGCTTCTGAAGCAGGCTGATATATTATCCGAATTTGGAAAAGCAAAGGTGTGCTGTGATGACATTCTTCCGGTATCCTCAACGGAAATAGATCGG
>JBJERG010000264.1:0-17114 GCA_051882155.1 Ruminococcus sp. | reverse complement strand
GAGCGCCACCTTGCCAAGGTGGAGGTAGCGAGTTCGAGCCTCGTAATCCGCTCCAGATTGTCTGTTCCTGTCGGGGCAGACTTTTTTTGTGCATTAAGAGCAAAAAAGACGGCAGTCTGCCGTCTTTTCTCATTTTATTCTGCAACAACTTCCACCCTGTCTATGCCGTAGAACCGAAGGACATCTGCTGTTTCCTTGTCGATCCTCTCTCCGCTTATGACTATCGGCACTGCCGGCGGACATGGTACTCTCACACCTGCGCATATCCTGCCTTCCGCTTTATGGGCAGAAATATTTTCACTGGCAGAAAGTGCCGCTTCTCTTATATCCATGACAGCTTCCGGCTTCGGAAATGAGGGCGGTGACTTTTTCCATTCACAGAAGGGCATCTCTCCCATTTCTGTGAGAATTTTCTCCATGCGTTCAAGGTCCTCCGGTCTTTCCCAGGCAGATAACAGCAGTATCACCGCTTCACAGCCTGCATATTCCGGGAAACAGCCTTTTTCCTCCAGTTTTTTCGCAAGATATCTGCCGTCGGTCTTCATGGCGGCATTATCTGTCACTATATGCAGCGACTCCATTCCTCCGGCGAAAATGTATCTTCCGGAAAGGCGGCGTTTCATTTCATTGACTCTATGAGATATTTTTTCTAAATTTTCTGCCGCTTCATTTTCAAGGAAAACATTGCATAAGTCAAGGGACGCCAGCATAAGATATGAGGGACTCGTTGAGCCGAACATACTCATTGCACCCTTAAGTCTGCCCTTGTATCTTTCATTTGATGTGTGAAGATATCCGCAGCCTGTCAGACAGGGCAGCGTCTTATGGGCGGAATCACAGCAGAGATCTGCTCCAAGTGCCATTGGGTGAAGATTATTTTTAAAAAATGCAAGGTGAGCGCCGTGGGCATTGTCCACAAGAAGAGGTGCGCCAAAGCGGCGGCATACCGCTGAAAGAGCCTTTATATCCGCCATATTGCCCATATAGTCCGGTGATGTTACATACACACAGCAAGGCGCATCCTTTGCCTCAGAAAGAGCCTTTTCAAAATCCTCCGGTCTGTAGCCGCCGGACAGTATTCCCTTTTCCTCATCAGGATATACCCAGGTCACATGAAGTCCCAGAAGTATACAGGCATTCAGAAACGCTCTGTGTACGTTCCTTCCGGCTATGACACGTCTGTTTTCCTGCTTCATCAGAAAAAGCATTGCCTGTATGCTGAGGGTGGAACCGCCGCAGGAATACACCGTTTCCTCAGTGTCAAAGAGCCTTCGGGCATTCTCCTCGCTTCTTTTTATAATGCCCTCCGCTTCAAAAAGGCTGTCTGCACCGGTGATTTCCGTTATATCAAGGGTATATATTTTCTCCAGCTCCGGCACAGGCGACCTGCCCTTATGTCCCGGCATATGGGCTCTTATGGCTTTTTTTGCTCCGTATTCCTTCAAAAAATCATAAATCGGTGTTTCCATATGTATCATCTCCTGACAAGCTCCAGATGGTATTTTATACGTTCAAGAGCCGACTTTTTTATGTGGGATACGGCTGATTCGCTTATCCCAAGCCGTGCTGCAATTTCACGCTGTTTAATGCTTTTATAATAGTATAGCACAATTACCTGCCTTTGTCTTCGTGTAAGTCTTGACGAAATTAAAACTTTTAGTAACTCCGCCGCCTTTTTCTGCCAGCTTCTCTCGTGTTCAGCGTCTTCAAATGGTTCTATTCCCAGCGAATCGTACAGGGATACCCGCTTCATCGGCAGTACTCCTGCATACAGCGCATTGCATTAAGTATATCAAGACGTTCCTCCCGGAGGGTACGCCTTCGTCCAGACAACTCCTTGTATTCCTCCTCAGTAACCCTTACACGCAGCTGCTTGTTTATTTCATCTATACGCTCCGTAAGAAGATTGCAGCTGATCCTGTATTCATTCAAAAGCTCTCTCATTTCCGCCATTCCCATTTTTATGCTCCCTTCTCTTAATATGCTTCGATTTTATTCAGTTTGAGTAAAGGCAACACCGCACAAAGACTGTGCGCAAGATGCGCAGTCAGATTTTTTGTCAGATGAAACAAAAAACGCAGCTGCTACTTTGTGTATCAGCGAGGCTTTTTGTGAAATATGACGGAAAAGCTGCAAGCAGATTGCGTGCAGAGCCGTCATGCGTGCTTTGTGCGGTGTTGCCTATACATCACTCCCTCTACTTTTATTATAACTCATTATGAGTTATATGTCAAGGATTATTTTTCATTTTGAGTAATTTTTTTTACAAACTACATCTCACAATGGGATTAAGATACAGGAAGCGTGTGGCATGATTATTTACATCAAACTTACCAGAAAAAGGCTGTATGCAGTATTGTGATATGAGCAATTGCACGAAAATTCAGACTCTTTGCCAAAATAACATTAAAGCTCTTGAACTTTTCACCTGCATATGGTAATATATAGGCAATAATGTTTAATGCAGTATTTCATATAAATGTTTACTTTTTCAGGAATGGTGAGATTATGAAAATCAATGCGCTGAGCTTCTGCGCAGATAAATTTAAATGGCTTAAAGGTAAAATCAAAAGGATAAACACGGCACGGAATAATAATTTTGTGAGATTTCCCATGACAAACCGGTTTTTACTGATACTCTTTCCCTTGTTTCTGGTTTGTATGTCGGAGCTGACAGTCAATAAATATCCAAGCAAGCTGGTGCTTTTTATTGCAGAGCATCCGGGAGTCATGCTCTTTGACGTGCTTCTGATATCCTCAATATTCTGGGGCATTATGCTGATAATCCGGCGTGGCTGGCTGGCTATGCTTCTGGAAGCTGCCGGAGTTATGACCCTGAGCATTGCGGAGCTGTTCAAATACGGCACCAACGGCAATCATCTTATGATACCCGACATGATGCTGACTGGAAATATCGTGGCACTGAAGGGTTTTGCCTATATAAAAATCACCCCAAGGCTTGTAATAACTGTTCTTGTTGTGATCGGCTATATTATAACAGCTTTTATTTTCAATCCGAAAATCGGGAAAAGGATCAAGCTGCCTGTAAGATTCCTGTCAGGCATTACCTGCCTGTCCTGCTGTGTGCTTTTAGTTATCACTCCTTCTATGGCTCAGCCTGTATATACATTGTTCCGACTGGACACGAAGGAGGCAGACAACACATTTATCCTCAATGAAAAATATGACAACAACGGGTTCATAGCATTCTTTATGCAGACAGGTTCCGAGGGCTTTGCATCTAATCTGTCGGAGCCTGAGGATTACGGCGAAGACAGCAGCAGTATAATTTACCAGTATCTTTCGGATTCTCCGGAAAAAAGCAGTTCCTTCAAAGACGGAAAACCCAATGTAGTGGTTGTAATGTCAGAATCCTTTGCGGATTTCAGAGTATTTGACGAGCTTGAAGATGTCATCGGAAACACCTACGACAGCCTTGACAAGGCTGCTGAAATGGGCTTTTCCGGTACGGCTATTGCACCCACATATGCAAGCTACACTGTAAGAACAGAATTTGAGCTTATGTTCGGTCTGCCTGTAAAGTCCATTGACGATCCCAGTATGCCCAACAGAGTTCTTCTGAACCGTCCTCAGCCAACTGTTCCTGCATATTACAAGGCATGGGGCTATAATACAGCATACATTCACCCTTACCTTGCAAGCTTCTACGGCAGAAACAGAATTTACGCCAACTTCGGTTATGATAAAATGATATTCGACACGGATTTTACGGTTCCTGTTGAATATTTCGGCACATATATTGACGATAATACAATAATGAACCAGATAGAGGAGCTTCTGAAGGAATCAGATGAGCCTATGTTCATTCACACTACCACAATGCAGAATCATCAGCCATATACTCAGGGCGACGGCGATGAATTCGACAATTACCTTGAATGGATAAAGCATTCTGCCGATGTTCTCGAGGATTTCCTTGTCCGCATGGAAGATTTTGAGGAGCCTACTGTTGTGCTGTTTATCGGCGACCATTTCCCGTCACTGCGAGGAGATGACGGTATTTATGCACAGCTTGGCATAACAAGCGAAAACTGTGATACACTGTATGAGCAGAAGTACATTCTCTGGAACAACTTCGGACTTGATTACGAAAAGCTTCCTGAGGAAAAGGTGTCAGTATTCTATCTGCCCTATATCATGATGGAATGGATAGACGCACCCGGCGACGCATTTACCCGGACAATGCTGGAGGAAATGACTGTCACACCAATATATTCCACCAACTACAACCCGAAGCAAGCCTCTGATGCAAGGCTTGACGCTCTTACATATGACCACATTCTTGGTGATATTGCAGCGCCAAGCGCCCTTGACATACTCGGCGGCAAAATAACTGCTGATGAATTAAGTTCAGATTAAGCATCAGCTGCAAATTTATTATTTCAGGAGGAATCTGATATGAAGCCTATTATGATCGGAGCTAAAGGCAAAGCCGAAATTACCGTTGACGAAAGCAGGCTGGCTGTTACAGTAGGCAGCGGCTCACTGAGAGTTTACGCTACGCCTATGATGTGCGCACTTATGGAAGAGGCTGCCTGCAAAGCCATAGAGCCTTATCTGGAAGAGGGCGAAACAACAGTAGGAACATATCTGGAGATCCGTCATACTGCTGCTTCTCCCGAGGGTATTCACATTGAAGCTGAGGCTGAGATAATTGAAGTAAGCGGCAGAGAGGTGACATACAGCATTACCGCAAAGGACGAATCCGGCGAAATAGGCAGCTGCATTCACAAGAGGGTGCAGGTTGACTCAGAAAGATTCATGCAGAAGGTTAAGGCAAAGCTTAATAAGTAAAAAAATTACCTGAGAAGAACAAATTCTTCTCAGGTTTTTTGTTGTTTGCAGAATATTTTATTTTGTTTTAGCCACGTATTTCCAGCCGTTTTTGAGATATACAGCTCCGGACACGATGGTCAGCACTGTGGATATCCATATAAGGGTTCCAAGCACCCATGTGCGGATTATTTCGTTTGTTTCTCCCATATCAAGTCCAAAATCACAGAACACCGTCATATAAGCCAGTATTATAACTATAGTGACCATAGTGAAGGCAGTTTTCAGCTTGCCCCATATACCTGCGGCTATTACAACCCCGTCCTCCATGGCAAGAAGGCGCATACCGGATACCACAAATTCTCTTGTAATTATTATTATCAGCGGCACTGCGCTCATGTTTATAACAGGATTATCCACGAACACAGCAAGGGCGGCTATTACAAGTATCTTGTCTGCCAGAGGGTCAAGAAATTTGCCGAAGGTTGTCACAAGATTCCTTGCCCTTGCAATTTTGCCGTCCATCCAGTCGGTTACGGCTGCTGCTATGAATACCACTGCCGCTGCCAGATAGTGAAAGGGCATTGCATTCAGATACATGAGAATAATAAACACAGGTACAAGAAGCACCCTCAGTACCGTCAGTTTGTTTGGTAAATTCATGCTTCTGCCTCCTCTGCAATAAGGTCGTAATCCATTGTATCAAATACCTCAACTGTGATATACTGACCCAGCTTAAGACGGTTGTCGCTCTTTATAAAGATCTTTCCGTCAATATCCGGAGCGTCTGCCTTTGTTCTGCCGAAGTAACAGCCTGCGTATTTGTCATAGCCTTCGATCACAGCTTCAAGCTTTGTGCCTATTTTCGCTTCATTTTTGGCAAGGCTCACATCGGTCTGCTGCTGCATGATTATCTCTGCTCTGTGCTGACGCTCGGATTCCTCCACCTGATCTTCCATAAGGGCAGCCCTTGTGCCTTCCTCCTCGGAATAAGGGAAACAGCCCAGGCGGTCAAACTGCATATCCTGAACGAAGTCACCCAGACGGTTGAACTGCTCCTTTGTTTCACCGGGAAAGCCGGTTATAAGGGTGGTTCTTATGGTGATATCCGGAATGCGTGTGCGGATTTTAGCGATAAGATCCCTAAGCTCTGCTTCTGAGCTCTGGCGGTTCATTGCCTTTAAAATGTCATCATCGCAGTGCTGAATGGGAATATCAAGGTAAGGCACCATTTTTTCTTCCTCAGCCATAACATCAAGGAGTTCGTCGGTGATCCTTTCGGGATAGCAGTAAAGCACTCTCACCCAGTGAAGCTTCTCAATGGCACAGAGCTTTCTCAGAAGCTCCGGCAGACGGCTTTCTCCATAAAGGTCACAGCCGTAGCGTGTGGTATCCTGGGCAATTACTATGATTTCAGTAACGCCGTTTTCAGCCATCCAGTTCGCTTCTTTAAGGACATCCTCCATGGGTACGCTTCTGTATGGCCCTCTTATCTGAGGAATTGCGCAGTATGAACAGCAGTTGCTGCAGCCTTCGGCTATTTTCAGATAAGCGAAAAAGGGCAGTGTTGAAATGATTCTTTTTCCTGTAAGAGGAGCTTCCATTTTAGGTGCAAAGTTCACATATCTCTCGTCTTCCAGAACCTTATCCAGAATATCCACAATGTCCTTCTGGTCGGTTATTCCCACAACTGCGTCGGCTTCCTCTATAAGGTCAGCCGCTTCCTCCTTGTAACGCTCTGTAAGACAGCCTGTGAGGATTATCTTTTTAAGGGTACCGTCAGCCTTCAGTGCGGCAAGCTCCATTATGGTTTCAATTGCCTCTTCCTTTGCTGACTGGATAAATCCGCAGGTGTTTACAACTGCTACGTCTGCTTCTCCCGGTTCAGTTACAAGCTTATAGCCGTGAGCCTTCAGCTTATAGAGCATACGCTCCGAATCTACAAGGTTTTTTGAACAGCCAAGGGATACAAGTCCTACTCGAATTGCCATAATTTTTATCTCCTTTTTCTTTATAGGCTGCCATTACTCAACAGCCTTATTTATCAGCTGGATAAATCTTTCTATGATAACATCCCACTCGTAATTTTTACGTACATACATAAGAGCATTCCGGGAAAGGGCTTCATAAAGCCGCACATCCGGAAGTATCCTGTTAAGAGCGCCTTCAAATTCAAAGAAATTCTCATAGTAAAGCCCTGCATTGCTTTTTCTGCAATGCTCCTTCAAAGCGTCACAGGCTCCGTTTACAAGAACAGGAATGCCCATTGCCATTGCGCTGAGAAGAGCTTCGGGCAGATTCTCATGCTGAGAGGGCATTACAAGCAGCTCTGCACCTGCAATACCGTTGTATTTATCCTGTTCCGATACATATCCCGTTGCGATAATGTCTTCATGGTCAGGAATACGGCAGCATACCTCACCCATAATGACAAGCTTTACCCTCATTTCCGGATTTCTCCTTCTGTATTCCATAAAATAGTGTATGAGGGCAGGGCAGTCCTTTTCCTCGCAGGCACGTCCGAAATAGAGAATATATCTGTCCCTTATATGATATTTGTGGAAAAACGCCCCTTCGTCGATATTCTCCGGAATATCCGCACCTGTTCCCATAACCTCGCAGGGTATTCCCTGGGTACGGAAGCGTTTTCTTACAAGCATTCTCTCTTCATTTGTGAGGAAAACAAAACCCTTAGGCATTGTAAACATCTGCTGAAATATAATGAACTGAAAATACGGACTGTCCTCTTCAGCAAGAGGCACAAGGACTGCCTTCTGTGCAGCCTCGGGCATTCCTGCCACGGTGAGATAATTCATGAATCCCACAAATATTATAACATCATATTCCTGTCTGTGCCTTATAATGTATCTTATGCAGTCCGGTGCAAAGGGTCCCTGTTTTTCTATCCATATCTTTTCAACGCCTATGCTCCGCTTATCCTCACGGCATTCCTCTAAATATGTTTTGGTATATGCTTCAATGTTCAGCGCCTTTTCACGCTCCGTATTAAAGCGGCGGACGTTTACTCCCTTTACGCATTCCCTGTCCCTTGCGTACCAGTTGCGCCATGTTTTGTCATCTATCGCCTTTGTGGTAAGAACCTCCACCTCGTAGCGTTTTACAAGCTGTTCCGCCAGCTGCTTTGCATATCTGGCTGAACCGTCCGTTACCTCTGTGCCGTATCTGGGACAAACAAGTGCTATTCGTTTCATAAGCTTATTCCTCTGTCAGTTTTTCAAAAAATCTTATATATTTTTCTGTTATTATTTTCCAGTCAAAATGTTCTCTTACAAAGGCATTTCCGTTTTTTCCGAGAACCTGTGCCTTTTCCTTATTTGCCGTCAGCCATTTCAGACAGCCTTCAAATTCATAGTAATCCCTGAAATAGAGTCCTCCCTGTGCCTGCTTTACAAAATTCACAGTAACAGGACATTTTTCATGTACAAGCACCGGTCTTCCGCAGAGCCAGCTTTCCATCATTACAATGGAAAAGCTCTCGTTTTTAGATGGCTGGCAGAGAAGCTCCGCCGCCGCCATTGCGTTGTATTTATCCTGTGACTCCACAAATCCAAGGTCGTGAATAAACCCTTCGGAGCCTTCCGGCAGCTCTGCTTCGCCGCCGCCTATGAGTACAAGCCGCAGATCTGTTTCCCTGTTTCTCTTTCTGTATTCTGCAAAATATTTAAGCAGAGTGTCAACATTCTTGCCCGTATCCTTTCTTCCTGCATAGAGGACAAAGGGCGCACTGATGCTGTATTTTTGCCGGAATGCGTCGGCGTTTCCCGAAATTTTCGTATCCATTCCGACGCCTATGCACTCCTGCTTTGTTTCCTGAAGGTCATAAAGACGGTTGGCAAGCTCCTGTTCCGGCCGGGAATTGAAGATCATACCCTTTATATTTATATATGTCTGTCTGAACATCATCATACGTGCATAGCTTTCGTTGTGAAAGCAGGGCAGCATGACAGCCTTTTCCGGAGGGCATGAAAGTATGCCGAAAAAAGTAGTGCCGAACATATAGGGCATAAACACGAAAAGGTCGTAGAGATGCTCCTTTTCCTGTATATATGTGCAGAGTGCGGTACTGTTTATCATTTCACGGAGAAACAGCTTTTCCTCCGACAGGGAAACAACTCCTCCTGTCATGAGCTTCCGGTTCACCTTGTTGAAACTCCGTGTATCCCTTGTACGTACAGGAAAACGCCTTACAGGCACATCATATACAAACGCCGTACCTTCTGCATAATAGTTTACATTCCAGTCCGAATCAAAGCTCTTAGCACAGGTTGTAAGTATCTCCACATCGACTCCTTCTGCCTGGAGATGCACGGATACCTCACGGAGTTCTGCTTCGGCTCCGCCTTTTATATTTTCGCCGTACCATGGAATAACAAAAGCTATTTTCACGCCGTTCACCGTCCTTTTTTTGAAATCAGGGTTTTCTTCCCATAACAACACGTTCGATGCCGGAAAGATCGCAGGCAAAGTCAACCTCTGCAAAGCCGTTTTCTCTGAGAATATTCATTACATCCTCATACTGACCTTTTCCCACCTCAAAAAGCAGCATTCCGTCCTTTTTAAGAGAGCCTTTCCATATACGGGTAAGCTCCCTGTAGAACATAAGGCCGTCCTTCCCGCCGAAAAGTGCAAGCTTCGGTTCATAAGATACCTCTTTCTGAAGCTCATTCATATCCTGCTCAGTAAGATAGGGCGGATTGGCTGTTATAAGGTCAAGACCCGTATATTTTGCCGCTGTTTCCGGAAGAAGCACGTCACCCATGCAGGGCGTAACAGAGGGTGCAAGCTGTGAGATATTCTCTCTGAGATATTCAAAAGCTTTTGGAGATTTTTCTATTGCGTAGCCCTTTATGCCCTTTACATACCTTGCCACAGCTGCTGCCACGCAGCCGCTTCCGCTGCACAGGTCCGCATAATTTGTACTGTCTGTACGTTCTCTTGAACGTATCGCCTCTTCTGCAAGGGTTTCCGTATCCTGTCTTGGTATAAGAACGCCCTTGCCTACCTTGAATGTCATGCCGTAAAAGTCCCATTCGCCTAAAATATACTGAAGAGGTTCTCCTGCTGTTCTTCTGCGGCAGATCTCAATTGCTTCATTTACAGCGCCTTCGCTAAGCACATCTCCGTCTGTCATGGCAAGAGGAAATGCTCTTCCTGTAACCTGGGTCAGTATGAAGCCTGCTTCACCTGCTGAATTTTCTATTCCGCCGGATTTAAGTCGCTTTGTCATGGCTTTAAACAGTTCTCTGCCG
This sequence comes from Ruminococcus sp., assembly GCA_051882155.1. GTDB lineage: Bacteria > Bacillota > Clostridia > Oscillospirales > Ruminococcaceae > Ruminococcus_C. The sequence goes on along the minus strand of JBJERG010000264.1, from coordinate 7,050 downwards.
GTAAGGCGTCTGTATCCGTTACCACCTGTCATCTTCCAGATCCTCAGGTATACAGGGTTTAATTGCGGCAATTGCGCATTCGATCTGAGAGTCGTCCGGCTCTCTTGTGGTTATTCGCTGTATCTGAAGTCCCGGCCATGAAAGCGCCCTTGTAAAGGCACTGTTGCTTCTGCCGGCAAGTCTTATGAATTCATAGGAAACGCCTACTATAAGCGGCAGAATGAGTATGCTCACAAGTGTTCTCAGCCAGATAACCCTTATGGGAACAAGGCACATTGCAAGTATGCTTACTATGAGTGTGATGAAAATAAAGCTTGTTCCGCATCTTGGGTGAAAACGGCAGTGTTTTCTTACATTTTCCACTGTCAGTTCATCTCCTGCCTCATGACAGGCAATGGTCTTATGCTCTGCTCCGTGATATTCATATGTTCTGCGGATATCCTTCATGCAGCCTGTCAGCACCATATAGAAAAGGAATATGGCTATTTTAAGTACGCCCTCAAGGGCTGAACGAAGCATATTCACATCCGGAACAGGCGTATAGTCGATAAGCAGACCGATAAGGAGTTTAGGCAGGAACATAAACAGAAGAACAGAAAGCGCTATTCCTATGACCATGGCAACCCCCATGATAACTCCGAACAGCTTTTCTCCCAGTTTTTCAGTGAGCCATTTTTCAAATCTGCCCATTTCCTCTTCATTTTCCTCTTCATCATCTGTTATCTGCTTTTCAGCAGACTTCATAAGGCATTTGTAGCCGTCCTTCATGGAGATAACAAAGTTAAAGCTTCCTCTAACAAAGGGGCATTTTCTGTACCAGGGCATATTTTTGCCGTTGTTTTCTTCCCATGTTTCCACATCAATGGTACCGTCGGGCAGACGGCAAGCCATTGCGCCTGTATCAGCACCTTTCATCATTACGCCCTCAATAAGCGCCTGTCCGCCTATTTTTGAACGGTGCTGCTCAGTTTTTTCTTTTTTGCTCATATTATTCTATTCCTTTCACTCAGGAGATATCTCCCTGACCTCCTGTCTGATGTTCCGTCATTGCCGGCAGAGTTATGGTAACGTCTGTTCCCCGTCCAAGTTCGCTGTCGATTTTCAGCGTTCCGCCGTGCATTGTGATGATCTCATCAGCCACAGCCAGTCCTATTCCGCTTCCTCGTCTTGTCTGATTTGCCTTGAAGAATTTGGTCTTGACTCTCGGCAGATCCTGCTTGCTGATGCCTACGCCGTTGTCGGAAACGATAACCTGTATCTTATTTCCCACAGCTTCGGCTCCGATAGTTATTGTACAGCCTTCGTTTGAATACTTTATGGCGTTGTCGATTATGTTTATAAACACCTGACGTATCCTGTTTTTGTCGCCGTTTACAAAGGGAAGCATTTCCGGTTCACGGTAGATAATGTGAATATTCTCTCTTCGTGCCTTTTCCGCATATATGAGAACCGCATCTCCAAGCTCTGCCAGCAGATCCATTTTTTCCATTCTGAGGGAAAATTTGCCGCTCTGCATACGTGAAAAGTCCAGAAGCTCCTCAACCATTTCCGAAAGACGCTCTGTTTCATTCTGAATTACCCTTACGCCCTTCTGCACTGTTTCCTTGTCCACGTCATATGCAAGGGTTTCCGCCCAGCCTTTTATGGCGGTGAGAGGTGTTCTCAGTTCATGGGAAACTGAGGAGATGAACTCATTTTTCATAGCCTCTGTGGAGGAAAGCGCCTCTGCCATATGATTTATTGAGTCGCAGAGATCGCCGATCTCGTCCTCGGCAGTCTTTTCGATTCTCTCCTTGAAGTCACCCTTTGCAAATTTCTTTGTGCTTTCGTTTATGGCGGATATAGGCTTTACGATACTGTTTACGAAATATCTGCCTGTTATAAGCAGAAGCAGTACAATAAGAAAACAGCTGACTCCTACGGCAGCCATATAGCCAAGCATTGCTCCGTCTATATTTCTCAGGGAGGTAATGACACGTATTGCGTTGTATTCCGTGCTTATGCCGGATATATCAACGCTTACTGCCATCATCTTTTCGCCGTTCATCTTTCCCACCCAGAAGCCTTCACCGCCCTCCATAAGGGACTGATAATCCGGCATTTCCGCATTATCCGCAGGAGGAAATCCTGACGATGTAAGCAGAACTCTGCCCTTTGAATCTATCGCCATAAGCTCCATTTTATCCTTGTCGGAAAAATTTTCAAGGGTGCTTCGCAGTTCTGCGGAAAAATTAACGTCTGCGTCCTGGGTGTATCTGGTCAGCACCGAGGACACGGAATTTATCTTGACCCGGAGGTACTGTTCCGCTGAATTGTAGTAATAATTCTGGAGCGCATACACCACTGAAAGAGCTATTACCATAAGCAGAAGGAAAATAAGTCCCAGATTGTTGAGCATCCATCTTCGGATAATGGTATTTTTCTTTGCACTGCGTCTGCTTCTTTTTTTACTGTTCATTCCACTTATAGCCGTAGCCCCAGATAGTTGTTATATACTTCGGGTTTGAGGGTTCGTCTTCTATTTTCATTCGTATGCGGCGGATATTTACGTCAACGATCTTGTCATCTCCGAAATAACCGTCGCCCCAGATATGGTCTAGAATACTTGCTCTGTCAAGGGCGGTATTCTTATTGTTGAGGAAATACTCCATTATCTGGTACTCCACCTGTGTCAGCTCAATGAGTACGCCGTTTTTGGTAACTGTTCTGCTTTTGAGATTGAGAGCGAAGGGCCCGCTGTGGATAACCGGCGATTTCTCGTCCTTTATAAAGCTCATGCAGACTCTTCTGTATATTGCGTCAACTCTTGCTGTAAGCTCAGACAGTGAAAAGGGCTTTGTGATATAGTCGTCCGCACCCATCATAAGTCCGCTGACCTTGTCCATTTCCTGGGAACGTGCGGTAAGCATGATGATTCCCAGTGTTGAGCTTTTTTCACGGAGCTTTTTGCATACTGCAAAGCCGTCCATTCCCGGCATCATGATATCCAGCAGAACTATGTCAAAGTTTCCGCCTGCCGCATCAAAGGCAGCCAGTGCGTCCTCTCCGCAGCTGACGTCCATAACATCATAGCCTATTCGTTTGAGGTTCATTACCACAAATTCACGGATTGCGTCCTCGTCCTCACAAACCAGAATACGTTTCATAAATGCTTCCTTTCTTCTTATACAAACCGAAAACAGGACAGAAGCTCGCTTTCCGGAAGATACAAGCTGTCCGTGCTTTCACATACATTCATAAAATAATATGCGTTGCCTCTGGAATGAAGCAGGCTGTAGCCGTCCTCTAAAAGAGAATCCCTTGAGTCACGGTCAGAAGCTGTGCCGATACGCATAAGCTCCTGCATCGGCTCTGAAAGCGAGCCTGCATAATGGTAAAATACTATATCGCCTGTGATACCGTCGCTTACTGCTGTTACCTCTGTCTGCCAGCTTTCAGGCAGCATGAAGGCATAGCCTTCGCTTACGCTGTAATAGCCCCGGTATTTTTCCGTAAGACTTTCAGTTCCCGGCGTCATCCATCTTGTAAGACGTATATTCTGGTCGGCGGCGTTGCCCTCATATCCTGGGAAAACCGTCTGCACCGGGATTTCCGGCGTACCGTCGCCGTCTATATCAAGGGTAAGGCATCCCACTGAACGGGTGGTTTCCGAAGCGGCACTTTCGTCCTCAATAAGATGAGTGAGCCTTGTTCCGTCAAAACAGAAAAGCTCTGTCTGCATGGTGGTTACGCCTGTCAGCATATCTGCATAAACCACAGCTGAACCGTCCTCACGTTCATCATACAGAACCTGGCTGAAGCCTGTACAGCCGCTTCGGAGGGAAAGCTGGGTCTTGCGGAAACGTTTTTGTTCATCGGGAACATAGACAGCGGCTCTTGCTCCTGCTGACGCCGAATCCGCCTGAAGCACAAGCAGCTCCTGCAAACCGTCGCCGTCCAAGTCGTGTATATCAAACATGGAATATGTTACATCAAAATTCTGCACAAGTCCGCCGTTTTCATAGTCATACACCACCAGTCCCTTGTCGGACTGATCCACTATGGAATATCCTATTACTATCTGAGTGTCGGTATATGCGCCTATGGGAGAAATGATAACTCTTTCAATCTCCGCACCCTCTGCCGGAACATCGCATACCGAACTCCATGTATCCTTTCCCTTGTCCAGAACGTTCATGCGGAGGTTGTTTTCCGCTGCGGAAAGTCCGGTTTTTGCGTAGAAAACAAGAGCTTCATCTTCTCCGTCGCCGTCAAGATCCGACAAAATAAAGGCTGACAGATAATCTCCTGTCTTGGGATACTGGAGCTTTATATCCTTGCCCACTGCGTCCTGAAGCGCCTGATATATCTGCTCCTGCTCCTTGCCAAGACTTGGCGGTACAAGAAGGGTGTCTATTGTTGCTCCGAAGGAACAGCCGCCCAGCAGCATTGCCGGCGCCAGCAGAAAAACAAGCAGCCTTCTTTTCATTCTTATTCTGCCTCTGTACGGCTGCATAATGGTACATATTTCTTGCGCTTTGCAATGGTACGGTAAGCAGGACGGATAATTCTCTTGCCTGTGAGTATTTCCTCCATGCGGTGAGCTGACCAGCCTACCATTCTTGCGGAGGCAAACAGCGGTGTAAAGAGGTCGTCCGGAATGCCCAGCATTCTGTAAACAAGACCGGAGTACATATCAACATTTGCGCAGACTGTCTTGTCAATTCCTCTTACGGAGCGCATAAGTTCCGGCGTCAGCTTTTCTATAAGGTCAAGCAGACGGAACTGGGGCTCATATTCATGGCCCTTTGCAAGCTCAAACGCCTTTCTCTTCAGAATAACGGCTCTCGGGTCTGAAAGGGTATATACTGCATGACCCATACCGTAAATAAGACCGCTGCGGTCGCCTGCTTCCTTTTTAAGGAGCTTTGTGAGATAGTCCGCAACCTCGCCTTCGTCCTCCCAGTTTTTAACGTGTGCCTTGATATCGTCAAGCATCTCTATAACCTTTATGTTGGCTCCGCCGTGTCTTGGTCCCTTGAGGGAATTTATGGCTGAGGCATATGCAGCATAAGGGTCTGTACCGGAGGATGTTGCAACACGGCAGGCAAAGGTGGAATTGTTTCCGCCGCCGTGCTCTGCATGGATAGCAAGCATTATGTCAAGAAGCTGAGCCTCTTCCTTTGTGTACTGTCTGTCGCTTCTCAGCAGGGAAAGAATGGATTCTGCGGTTTTTTCCTCGGGACGAAGCTGGTGCATAACCATGCTGGCATTGTCGAATTTATGCCTTTTTGTCTGATATGCGCCGTTCATAAGGTTGGGCATTTTTGCGATAAGGTTAAGGGCAATGAGCATTTCGTCCTCAATAGTTGTATTATCGGGACTGGCGTCATAGGAATAGAGGGACAGAATGCTTCTTGAAAGCTTGTTCATAATATTTTTAGAGGGTGACTGCATTATGGAATCAACAAGGAATCCCGGCGGCAGTTCTCTGCGGATACTGAGGGCGTGTTCGCATTCCTCCAGTTCCTTTTTTGCAGGAAGCTGACCGAAGAGCAGAAGATATACTACCTCCTCAAATACAAAGCGGTCCTCTTTTTCTGCATTTTCCACAAGGTCGTTTATGTCATATCCACGGTAGATAAGTTCTCCGGGAATAGGTGTGCGGATACCTTCGTCAATAATATATCCGTGAACGCTGCATATATTTGTAATTCCCGCAGCAACGCCTGAACCGTCGCTGTAACGCAGACCTCTTCTTACATGGTATTTATCGTAAAGGCTGCTGTCTATCTGAGAATAATATGAAAGTCTTTCGCATAGAGATTTAATATCCAGATGTGAATGTCCCTGCTCACTTTCAAGCTTTATGTATTTTTCCAGCTGATGATTCATCTGTTTTTACCTCCCATTATTTTCGTATATATAACCTATTATACATTAAAATGTCTTATCTGTCAACCAATATGATGAGAAAGGAAGTACAACCTATGAAACGGTATGGTATGATGATGCTTTCATTCGGACTTATTCTTGCGGCTCTGCCTGCTGTGCCTGCTCTTATCAGACGATATTCCGGCGAACCTGTATCCGAAAACACTGAGGAAACCTCCCAAAGCACCGAAAGCACCCTTTATCCTGAGAATACTGAAACTATCCGTATGCTGGACACCTCCACAGGAGATGTGCTTACACTTTCCATGGAGGACTACATTGTGGGTGCAGTAACCGCAGAAATGCCTGCTTCCTTTGAGGAGGAGGCGATCAAGGCACAGGCGGTTGCCATTCATACATACGCTGTCCGAAGACAGATGGCTGAGAGGGAAAACCCTTCTGCTGACCTTTGCGGTGCGGATATTTCTAATGACCCGGACCGGTATCAGGCGTATTTCACCAAAAGCCAGGCTATGGAATTCTATGGCAGCGGGTATGATTCTGCCCGTGAAAAAATCACCGCAGCAGTTCACGAAGTACTGCCCTATATAATTCTCTATGAGGATAAGCCTATACTGGCGGCTTTCTGTTCAATATCGTCGGGACAGACTGAAAGCGCCGAAAACGTATGGGGCGAAAAGGTGCCTTATCTTGTATCGGCAGACAGTGAGGCTGACAGATTTGCACCCAATTACCTTCAGAGCACGGATTTTACAGCCGATGAACTGAAGGAACTGCTGAAAAAAAGCTATCCGGAGGGCGATTTTTCATCTCCTGCAAAGGACTGGCTTACTGTGGAAAAACGTTCGGATTCCGGAACTGTCCTTACAGCAAAGGCAGGCGGCATTATGACCACAGGTCAGGAGATAAGGCAGGCTCTGGGTCTTCGGAGCGCATCATTTGAGGTGAAATGGACGGGAGATGTATGCAGCGTCACCACAAAGGGCTACGGTCACGGCGTGGGAATGAGCCAGTACGGAGCTGACGCGATGGCTGACGCCGGTGCTGACTGGAGGGAAATACTGCTCCATTATTATAACGGTGCGGAAATCGGCACAGCAGACATGAAAGACCTGAGCTGACACGCAAATCAATTTTTGTGAAATATAGATTATTGTAGGGGCGACCATTGGTCGC
>JBJERG010000263.1:0-3274 GCA_051882155.1 Ruminococcus sp. | reverse complement strand
GCCGGTTACGGAAGAGCCGCTGACTGAAAAAGATACGCTGGAACAGATTCTGGAGTACGTTGAGAGTATTGACAGGAAAATTCGCACAGATTAAACAGAGTTTAAACGATATTCAAAACCTGTATAAATCCGATGAATAATTGAATATAAATTATGCAAAAAGCGTTCTGCAGAACTTAAAATAGTTACTGCGGGACGCTTTTTTGTTTTTCTTCCTTGACCATATTATGGATAAATGCTATAATATAGATGTATAAAACCTTATCAGGAAATCAAAAATCCTGGATTGCTCAGATGTATAAGGAATGGAGGAAAAGCTATGAAAATTTTAAGGAAAATAACCGCCGTTATCGTTTCGGCTTCTGCACTCATTACCAGTATTTTTTCAGTTTTACCCGCAGCAGAGGTGAATGCTGTGAATGTGAATGCACTTTCTGAAGAAACTGTGAACTTTTACGACTACTGGAAAGAAAAATATCTCACTCAGAATACCTATGTAACAGATGAAACACAGTATTATGTGTTCTATGGTGATAAAACCTACACCGAAGCCGGCAGTGAAGTTCCGGTCACTGTTTCCGAAGCACATGGTTATGGTATGCTCATTGCTGCGTCTATGGCAAAGTATGACAGCGAAACAAAGGAAATTTTTGACGGAATGTATCGCTACTACAGAGCTCATTTAAGCGGGATAGGACCTAATCTTATGGCATGGCAGCAGTCTGACAATGGCAGCGCAATTATAAACTCCTCCGGTGCAGATTCAGCAACAGACGGTGATATGGATATTGCCTATGGGCTGCTTATGGCAGACCAGATCTGGGGCAGTGAGGGTGAGATCAATTACAGGCAGGCTGCGGTGGATATCATAAATGACATTATGACCTATGAAGTCAATCAGAATGACTGGATACTGCGGCTTGGCGACTGGGCGTACACGTCGGATAAGGAGGATAAGTATTATTCTGCCACACGCTCATCAGATTTCATAATGCAGTATATGCCTGTATTTGCAGAGGTATCAGGAGATAAGCGATGGCTTACGCTCTATGAGAACACCTACAGCATCATCAATAAAATCACTGATGAATACGGTACGGGGATTCTGCCTGATTTTATCATTAAGGACAGCAAAACCGGGGAATTTATCCCGGCGCCTGCCAATTTTCTTGAAAGTGAAAATGACGGAAATTTCTACTACAACGCCTGCCGTACACCCTGGCGTATCAGTATGGATTATCTCATAAACGGAAATGCTGATGCAAAGAGATTTGCCGATAAGATCAATGATTTTATTATCAGTAAAACAGGCGGTGATCCATGGGAAATAATGGCAGGCTATACACCTGACGGTACTGCCGTTTCTGACTGGAACGATCTTTGCTTCAATGCACCATTTATGGTTTCTGCGGCTTGCGGTAAGAATACTGCATGGCATGATAATGTAAGAGATATGTGTCTTGACTACGGCGAGGATGTGTACTTTGGTGATACTATTACTATGCTCTGTTTGATCGCAGATGACGGCGGCTGGATTATTCCGGAGAGCAGTAATAATTCTGTTCGTGGAGATGTCAACGCAGACGGTGAGTTTTCACTTTCCGATATTGTTTTGTTTCAGAAATGGCTGCTTTGTGTACCGGGTACTGCGCTTGCTGACCGTAATGCAGGTGATCTCTGTGAGAATGGAAAGCTGGACATATTCGATCTCTGCGTTATGAAACAGGAGCTGCTTTCAGAAAAGACAAAAAGCTATGTTGATGTTTCAACCGTAGAGGAACTTTTCCCTGCAATGAGAAACGCTCAGCCGGGAGATGTTGTTCGCCTTGCAGGCGGTACCTATGATTACACAACATATCAGGGAGCACAGAAGATTGACACATCTGCCGAAGGTACAGAAGCCGCACCCATTACGCTGACTGCTGCTGATAAGAATGATCCTCCGGTTATTACAGGCACAAATGCTGAAAACGGCTATGTTATCCATATTACCGGTGATTACTGGATTCTTGAGAATCTGAAAATCACAACTTCTCAGAAGGGAATAGTCCTTGATAATTCAAATCATTCCATTATCAGAAATTGTGAGGTGTACAATATCGGTTCGGAGGCAATTGCTATACGTGACGGAAGCTCATACTGCACAGTGAAGGATTCTTATATCCACGATACCGGAACAATTACACCCGGCTACGGTGAGGGCGTATACATCGGGAGTGCCAAATCCGTAACAGGCTTTGATTACAAATGCGACGGAAACACTGTGGAGGGCTGTACATTCAGAAATGTTGCAGCGGAGCATATAGATGTGAAGGAATATACCACCGATACTGAAATCAAAAACTGCATCTTTTATGGTGACGGCATGACAGGTGCCAATTATGCAGGAAGCTTTGTGGATATTGCAGGCAATAATGTTAATGTTCACGATAATACCGGCTATCGTAATGGCAATGCAAATATCGTTGCAGCGTTTGAGCTTCATGAGCAGGTTGATGGCTGGGGATATCACTGCACCTTTACAGACAATACCCTCTATATGGATCAGCCATACGGTGCTGTGGATACCAGCCGCCGTATGTACGTGGTGGACGGCTGGTACAGCGATTTTTCCGTGAAGAATAACCTTGTGGATTATGGCGAGGGATTGATTCCTGCAAACAGCTGGGAATACTATAACTCTGACTATGTGACTTATCTTGAATAAATCAGCTGTTTTGGATTTATTTTACAAATTATTTTAAACACAGGGAAATATTGTTTTTCGACATCAAAAATTGTAATTTTTTTTGAAAACGCTTGAAAAATCAGAGAACAAGTGATATAATAGTACTAATAAAAATGATTTTTATCTTTTGTTTGAAATTTAAAATATCCACGCAAAAAGGAAACATTTTAAAAATCATAACGGGTGACTGAAAAAGCTCGTTTGATGTTATTTTGAAGGCTTCTCATATTTTTTTCTATGAAAATCAAAAGGAGGGGCAGACTTTGTATAAACTAAAAGGTATTACAGAAAAATTCAGCGGTGCAGTGCGCAGAGTTCTGCTCCTTATCATGGCGCTGGCGGTAATCTGCGGTGCTGTTTCACTGTTCAGTTTTCCTGTCCGGCAGGTTTATGCTGAAGAGAATACAACCACAAACAAACTCTTAAACGGCAGCTTTGAAGAGGGGCAGACTTTTACATCAAATTATTTGCAGACTGATGCGAGTAATGTTCCTTCATGGAACACAACAGCTTTTCAGGTAAAAATTGAGCTGTTAAGGAAAAAGA
>JBJERG010000262.1:0-3281 GCA_051882155.1 Ruminococcus sp. | reverse complement strand
GGAATACGCCTGCTGTAGGAGATTCTACAGGACGAAGCTTGGCATGAGCCTCTGTGAAGAAGTCATTTGTATCCATGCTTGCTGTCAGCATTGTTGCCAGAGGACGTGCGCTCTTGTCAGGTTCAATTGCAGCTGCCAGAACAACCATGTCTGCACTTATGTGGAGCTGTTCATTGGAAATAAGGTCAGATGCCTGAACGTGAAGTGTGCCGTCAGCCTTGGGAGAAACCTTGCCGACCATACCCTTGATATAGTGAACGCCATACTGTTCAACAGCACGACGATAGAACTCGTCATAGTTCTTGCCCGGAGTACGTACATCAATGTAGAATACATAAACCTCAGTATCCGGATATTTTTCACGGCAGTACATAGCGTGTTTTGCTGTGTACATACAGCAGATCTTGGAGCAGTACTCTTTGCCGCAGCCGGATGTGTCACGGCTTCCTACGCACTGTACAAATACAATTGTCTTAGGCTGTTTGCCGTCAGACATTCTCTGGAGATGACCCTCTGTAGGACCGTCAGCCTTGAGGATTCTCTCAAATTCAAGAGATGTTACAACGTCCTTGCTCTGAGAGTATGCAAATTCATCATACTTGTCTACAGAGATAGGATTGTAGCCTGTTGCAGCTACGATTGCGCCGTACTTCTCCTCAATGATCGTATCCTCCTGTTCATAGTTGATAGCGCCTGCGGAACAGAGCTTCTGGCAAAGACCGCACTTGCCTGTCTTGAACTTGTTGCAGTGAGCAGCGTCAATAACAGCAACATTCGGGATAGCCTGAGCAAAAGGAATATATGCAGCGTGACGGTTGTTCATGCCGAGGTTATACTCATTGGGAACATTCTTTACAGGACACTTTTCGGTACAGATACCGCAGCCTGTACATTTTGTTTCGTCAACGTATCTTGCCTTACGGCGGATCTTTACAGAGAAGTTTCCAACAAAGCCTGTAACTGCTTCAACCTCACTGTAAGAGTAAATTGTAATCTTTTCGTTCTGAGCACAGTCAACCATCTTAGGAGTAAGGATACAGGAAGAACAGTCCAGTGTGGGGAATGTCTTATCGATCTGTGTCATCTTACCGCCGATAGTGGGCTGCTTTTCAACGATGTCAACTTCGTAGCCTGCATCTGCAATATCCAGAGCAGTCTGAATGCCTGCGATACCTCCGCCGATTACGAGAGCACGTTTAACAACAGGGCTTTCGCCTGCGATCAGAGGAGTATTAAGCTGAACCTTTGCAATAGCTGCACGGCCGAGAACGATAGCCTTTGCTGTACCCTCTGTCTTATCCTTATGGATCCAGGAACACTGCTCACGGATATTTGCAACTTCAAGCAGATAGGGGTTAAGACCTGCTGCCTGCACTGTCTTGCGGAATGTAGCTTCATGCATTCTCGGTGAACATGAACATACAACAACGCCTTCCAGCTTATGTTCCTTGATCGCTTCCTTGATTATGTTTTGGCCTGCCTCTGAGCACATGTACGGATAATCTGTTGAGAATACAACTGCCGGTTCTTTACCAAGAGCCTCTGCAACTGCCTTTACATCAACAGTACTCGCAATATTAGTACCGCAGTGGCATACGAAAACACCAATTCTACGCATTGCTTATGCCTCCTTATTTGCTGTACTTTCTGAATGCGCTTACAATAGCCTGCTGCGGAAGCTCTTCATCCAGCATAGCAGGAATCTGCTGCGGTTTCAGGTGATTCTGTCCCTGCTGACGGACAACAGCCAATCTGACTGCTTCCACGAGCTTTGCCGGCTCAACACTGCGAGGACAGCGTTCAATACACGCAAAGCAGGAGAGACACTTGTAAATGGACTCTGACTTCATCAGTGTTTCAATGTCACCCTTTTCAACCATATATACAAACTGATGAGGATGATATTCCATTGAATCGTATGAGGGACAAGTACCTGAGCACTTGCCGCAGCGCATACATTTAAGCGGATTAACGCCGCTTGTGGTCAGAACCTGTTCTTTTAAATCTGCCATTTTTGCTCCTCCTTATTCAAGACCCAGTGCCTGTGCAAGAAGCTCGGTGAAATAAACTACCGGAACATTGCTGCCGCTGTTCTTACTGAGGTTATACAGACACAGCGGACAAGCAGTGATAACCATTTCTGCACCGTATTCCTCGGTACTGTCCATAACTGTTCTGCTGCGGTTCTGTGCAGCGGACTTGTCTTCAAGAGTCATATAGCCGCCGCAGCACTCATTTCTCTGGGGATAGAGTACAGGCTCGGCACCGATCGCTCTGATGAAATCTTCAAGAATCTTAGGATTCTCAGGATTATCCATCTGCATTACATTGCCCGGACGAAGCAGCAGGCAGCCGTAATATGCAGCGATCTTCTTGCCTGTAAGAGGATTCTTGACAGCTGCTTTAAGATTATCAAAGCCCACCTTGTCACGAAGCACTTCAAGATAATGAAGAACCTCTGTTTCACCCTGATAAGGCTCATCAAGTTTCAGATAATTGTTAGCCTTCAGCACGATATTGCTGTCGGTCTTCATATCGTTGTTTACCTGCTTGATCACATTGTGGCAGGCGGAGCAGAGTGTTACCAGAGCTTGTCCCTTTGCTTTGGCAGAAGCAAGAGCACGAACGGAAGAAAGCTTTGTAGCTATTTCGTTCTTTGCCATGGGATAAACACCGCCGCAGCACTGCCAGTCCGGAATTTCCTCCAGTGTGAAGCCAAGAGCCTCTGCACTGATGCGGGCATACCGGTCAAGTTCCTTGGCCTTGGTTCTGAGTGTACAGCCGGGAAAATAACTGAATGTCATAGCAAAACTACCTTTCATTAAATTTGTGCCAGCACATAACTTATATCATCTGCTCCGGATGGAAAACCTCATCGAAGCGTTCTGCTGTGAGGAATCCCAGCTCTACGCAGGCTTCCTTCAGAGAGATATTGTCCTTATACGCCTTCTTTGCTGTCTTTGCAGCATTCTCATAGCCGATATAAGGATTCAGTGCTGTTACAAGCATAAGAGAATTATGCAGGTTGTGGTGCATCTTCTCCTTGTTTGCTCGGATACCTACAGCGCAGTTCTTGTTGAAAGACAGAATGGACTCAGCCAGCAGTCTTGCAGACTGGAGGAAGTTGTAGATACAAACCGGCATAAATACGTTCAGTTCAAAGTTGCCCTGAGATGCAGCCATACCTACTGCAACGTCATTGCCCATTACCTGAACGGCTACCATGGTAACAGCCTCGCACTGGGTAGGATTAACCTTGCCCGGCATGATGGATGAACCCG
>JBJERG010000261.1:0-3290 GCA_051882155.1 Ruminococcus sp. | reverse complement strand
GTTTCCTCTGAAGATATGAGAAAAATCCGTGGTAGTCAGGTGGGAATGATATTTCAGGAGCCAATGACTTCTCTTGATCCCGCAAAGACTGTTGGCTGGCAGGTTGAGGAAGCATTAAAGCTTCATACAGAGCTTTCAAAGGAAGATCGCAGAGCAAAGGCTTTGAAAGCAATAAAAGAAGCAGGGCTTATTGATTGTGAAAGAATTTATAATTCCTATCCTCATCAGCTTTCCGGAGGTCAAAGACAGCGTGTGATGATCGCAGCTGCTCTGATAACACGGCCGAAGCTGCTGCTTGCAGATGAGCCTACTACCGCCCTTGATGTGACTGTCCAGAAGCAGATACTTGATCTTTTAAAGGAACAGTGCAGAGCCCATGGAATTGCAGTGCTGTTTATTTCCCATGACCTTTCCCTTGTGAGGTCAATGTGCGAAAGAATGATCGTTATGCAGAACGGTAGGGCAATTGAAGAGGGAACGTCTGAGGGTATCTTTACCTCGCCGAAAATGCCCTATACAAGAGAGCTGATTGAAGCTGTTCCGAAGTTTGAAAGAGAAGCAGATTCTGAAAAGAGCGTAAGCCGTGAAACAGTGCTGACAATATCCGGTCTTAACGCATTTTATCCTCAGACCGGAGGAAAGCTCTTTTCACGAAAAGGAAAAATACAGGCTCTTTTTGATATATCTCTTGATGTGAAAAAAGGTGAGATAATAGGTCTTGCAGGAGAATCCGGCTCAGGGAAGTCAACGCTGGCACGGTGTATTCTTGATCTGCACAAGTATAAGACAGGTGAAATACGCCATAATACAAGGTATCCGCAGATGGTATTTCAGGACGCCGGCAGTTCCCTTAATCCCTCAAAAACCGTTGAATGGATTCTTGAAGAACCGCTGAAAAACTGTACGGCTCTTAATGCTGACAGGCGCAGAGAGTGCGTTACCGAAATGCTCTATCTTGTTAAACTTCCGGATGAACTGAGAAAACGCCGTCCCGATCAGCTTTCGGGCGGTCAGAGGCAGCGTGTGAGTATTGCAGCGGCTCTGATGCTTAAACCGGGATTTCTTATAGCAGATGAACCTGTGTCAGCACTTGACGTAACTGTCCAGAAGCAGATACTGTCCCTTATGAAGGAGATAGCAAGAGAAACAGGCGTATCTGTATTATTGATATCACATGATCTTCGGGTTGTATATCAGATGTGTGACCGTGTTCTCATTATGAAGGACGGAAGGATAGTTGAAGAAGGTAATCCACTGGAGCTTTATAAAAATCCGAAACACCCTTACACAAAAGAACTTCTGGATAGCGCAGGAGCGTAATGATAATAAATCTATGGCTGTGCTGCTGTTATAGCGGCTCAGCCTTTTTATTGACACAGATAAATACAAGTGCTATAATGTCATAGTATCATAAGGTATAAGGAGATATTAAAATGGCAAGTGTATTAAAGAAAACGCTGGAATTTTTAAAGAGCCGTGTTGTGTTATGTGTGTCACTCACTGCTGCGGTGTTGTCAATGTTTATTATTCCGCCGGACAGAGAATATGCAGGATATATAGATTATTCTGTTCTTATGCTTCTTTTTTGTCTTATGGGCGTTGTGGCAGGACTCAGAAGTGCGGGTATATTTGAGAAAATGACATCTGCAATGTTGCATTTTGCCAGAAACAAGAGGATACTTGCATTCATTCTTATGAATATATGCTTTTTTTCATCTATGCTTATAACAAATGATGTTTCCCTTATAACATTTGTACCGCTTTCAATAATGCTTTTCAGCGACAGCAGAAGCCGTATCCTGGCAATAATAATACAGACTGCTGCGGCAAATCTGGGAAGTATGCTTACACCTGTGGGAAATCCTCAGAATCTGTATCTCTATACTGAATATGATCTTTCAATAGGTTTTTTTATAAAAACACTTTTGCCTGTAGGAATTGTAAGCTATATTCTTCTGAGCGTTTGCTGCCTTATGATAAAAAGTGATAATATTGAGCTTAAAAAGGTCAGTGAAACGCCTTTTCATTTTAAAAAATTAATAATTCTCTCAGCATTATTTGCAATATGTCTTCTTACTGTTCTAAGGCTTATTCCAAATATTGCCTGTCTGCTGATCGTCTGCATAGGACTTTTGACAGAACCAAGGCTTTTTACAAAAATTGATTATGGTCTGCTTCTTACATTTGTCTGCTTCTTTGTATTTGTAGGAAATATTGGAAGAATAGACGCTGTAAGGGATTTCCTGTCCGGCATTATGGAGGGACGTGAGCTTCTTGTTTCTGCTCTTTCATCACAGGTTATAAGCAATGTTCCCGCAGCAGTAATGCTGTCAGCCTTTACCGAAAACGCAGGAGAACTTCTGCGTGGTGTAAATATCGGAGGCCTTGGAACGCCCGTTGCTTCCCTTGCAAGTCTTATCTCTTATCAGATATACGCAAAGTCCGCCGGCTCTGAAAAGGGCAGATATATGGGTCTGTTTCTTCTTGTAAATGTCGCTTTACTGATTATTCTTATTATGCTTGCTTCTTTTGTAATCTGAAAGATATAGAATCTGCCGCACAAATCTGCGGCAATTTCTTTAATTTTTTATGAATAGTGAAACCAAATTACAGAAAGATGCGTCTATACAGATGAACGCCATTATAAGGAGGCGACGGTGTGAAGGAAGAAAAGCTGGTAATGCAGCTTAAAAAGAAAAAAACCTCCGCCCTTGAACGGATTATTGAGATATATACGCCTTATGTAAGTACTGTTAAAAAAACACATTGAAAGGGTACATATCTAATGAGGATTTAGAGGAGCTTGTAGCCGATTCTTTTATGTCGCTCTGGGAACACGCAGATAAGATAAGCAGTCAGCGTTTATGCGGTTACTTATCGGCAATATCAAGAACCAGGGCATATAATTATATGCGTAAAAATTTTGTTGTTGCCGAGAATATAGAGGACAATGTTATCATATCAGATGACGACGTTGAAGAAGAGGCTGTACAAAGGGAGCTTTCAGATATGCTTAAAGATGTTCTCAGCCGGCTGCCGGATACAGAGCGGGAGATAATGCTGAGATTTTATTATTACAGTCAGAAGGTAAGCGAGATATCGGACGATATGAATATGAACTTATCAACTGTAAAAACAAAACTAAGCAGGAGCAGAAAGGTATTGCGAAAAGAGCTTGAGAAAAGAGGTTACGGTTATGAAGAAAATAAGCTTGAATGAACTTTTTTCAAAGCTTGATCTGTCAGCAGAAGAGCTGCCTGAGCTGCATAAAGATTATGAGGTATCCTAGA
>JBJERG010000260.1:0-3326 GCA_051882155.1 Ruminococcus sp. | reverse complement strand
TTTCATCTTCATTGGGACATACAACGCCTCCTGTATGAGGAAGATTCTGAAAGTTCGTCAGTATCATTGAGGAATAATCTATAATATAGAAATTCACTTCATCCGAAGTATACTTTTCTGCAAGGTCACGTATCAAAAGCTGTAATACATTGGTCTTTCCGGTCTGCAGTGCGCCGATTATGAGCATATGACCTGCTGACAAATCAACCAGATAATTATCCTGCTTCTGCTGTGCCGGATTATCATATAATCCAAGGTCTGCAAGAATGCCATTTGAAGATATCTTCTCTGCCTTTGTGTACTGAATAACATCAGGAAGCGGTGGCTTGCAGATATCCGGAAGCTTTTCAATTTGATTTTTCCTGCAATACTCAATAATCCATTCAGTAACAGCTTCTTTTTGTGAAAGCATTTCCTCACCATTTGCCGGTTTATGATGTTTTTTCTTAAATATAACTTTACGCTTTCCGCTGAAATCCACAGATGAGATCTGAAATTCCTTTTGATTGGAAACAGATTCTATTCCGGAAGGCGCTCCGCTGTATGCAGATTGAAACAGTTCGAAAATCTCATTATTTCCTACCATAAGGTAAGCACGTCCTGCCTCCTTGATTTCTGATGCAAGAGGTGTTTTAATTACTTCTCTGCTGTCTTCAGGTGTCTGTACTTTCAGGCAAAGTCGGAACTTAGAGTTACTGTCAATTTGAGGATCGACCTGACCCTGCGGTTTCTGTGTTGCGAGAATCAAATGTACTCCAAGAGAACGTCCAACACGGGCGGCGCTGTTCAGTTCTGCCATAAAGTCGCCGAATTGTGCTTTTAATTCTGCGAACTCATCTACAATAATAATCAGATGAGGAAGAGGCGTATTTGTCTTTCCTTTTTTATATGCCCGTATATATTTATCAATATGGTCTACATCAATTTCAGCAAAAAGGCGTTTTCTCCTGTCAAGCTCCGCTTTAATAGAGATCAAAGAACGGTTGATTTCTTTTCCGTCAATATCAGTAATAACACCTAAAGTATGAGGTAAATTCTTAAACTGATTACCCATTCCGCCGCCTTTAAAGTCAATGATAAGGAAAGCAACTTCATATGGACTATAGATTGTTGCCATAGACAAAATATATGTCATTAATAATTCACTCTTACCGGAACCGGTAGTACCTGCAACAAGTCCATGGGGACCGTGAGCCTTTTCTCCATCATGAATATCCAGATATACAATTTCATTTCCAGACCGAACACCCAAAGGTGCAGCCATTGATTTTGTTACATCTGAACAAGACCACCTTGTATTTAAATCCAGATCTTCCTCAGACAAAATACCAAGCAGCTGATAAAGAGTAATGTTTTTTGTCAGTGTCCCTTCCAGACTAATTTCTTCACAATACACCGGTGCCAGATGATGCGACATCATCATGATATCACGATCCGGAATTGACTGATAAACAAAATCAATAATACTTGTTTTGTCTTCGGTAAGTAAAAGTTTTCCTGTATTTCCTTCATTCAGCAAAACCAACTGGGAACATCCAACAGGAATATACTCCTTCTTTTCTTCAAAGAATAAAAATGTACAGCCCAGTTCCGAAGCTTTTTCAATATATTTAGAAACCGGATGATAATTACTCCCATAATCATCCATTACAAATACAATAAAATGCGGTGCAAATGATTTTTCCTTACTGTTTTCTCTGCGGTTCAATTCAGCATACAGATATTCCAGAATCGCATTTTTACTGTCATCATCACAGATGATATTACGGCAGCCGATTTCATCATTATTCAGGTGTCGGAACCATTTTGCCCATTGATATTTTCTAACCTCATCAGAAGGAACAAATAGGAATACCTTTACATCATGATAATGCTGTCTAACACACAGATCAAAGAAAAGAATCTTCATCATTTCGTAAAGTGCAGCGTGATCGCCGACAACGCCTGCCACATTTGCTTCTTTCAAATGAACTACGACAGGAGCATTTTTTACTTGTTTCAAATCCTCAGAAAGCTGCACAGGCAAATCCACAAGTTCATCGTCATCTGCTTCATAGGTTTCCTGTTTTTTATACTCAATCTTACGGATTGCATCCATATTGCCGATACCGATTCTTACATCCAGAAAATCATCATCCTCAGGAATGCGGTCGAACAAATCACCGCTGAATTTCATCACATCTGATGATGTTTTCTCATACGGAAAATAGATCTCATTGAGAACGGACACCTCTTCTGCTCTTGCATCAGTGATCTCCTGACGCTTTGTATCAATATATGAACGATACCCCTTGTCCCGCTTTTCAATTTCCTTTTTGTACTCTTTTTTTTCATTAATGATAGTAAACACAGATACAATGGCGCCTACAGACATAGAACAAACACTGAACAATACAAAGGAAAGGTTCGTGCTGCCCATCATACCACGCAGAACTACCGTAAGTGCTATCATTGATAATGCCGGCAAAAGCTTTAAAATCAGATTGCTTTTTGGCTTCTGGGGTTTATCTTTCGGAGCAAGAAGCGGTATTTCCTCATCATTCAGCTTTACCTTGATGCGGGCATTCCGATGAAATAACGGATATTCCAGCGCATTTCCGCTGTCAGATATATCTTTGAATTTCAAACCATGGAATGAAATACAGCTTTCCTTATCTGTATACAGTATCCCATCCTTGTAATAAAAACTAAAATTTGCAATAGAAAAGAAATCATAGCTTTTGAGTTCTGTATTTGATTCAATTCTTTTGCCATTCATGAATACACCATACTGTGAATTAATATTACAAAGAAAAAGTCTGTTACCCTCTCTTCTGATATCAACATGATCATCATAGACGTATTCACTTTGAAGCTGAATGCTTGCATTTTTTTCCGAACCAATAACCAGATGCTGCAGCTGTGAAATATCAATCATGCGATCATACTTCTTGTTTTCATAATCAAAATCCACAAAGAAACGACCGCTGAATAATTCTGCATCAGAACTGCTGTAGCGCACACAGAATTGTTCACCATGTTCTAAAGGTTTTGTCCAGATTTTACGGTTTCCTCCGAAATCCAGATATATGTTTTCTGTTGTCTGAATCCTCCAGGATTCATTATTTCTCACAAGTGCAATTTCAAATTCATCAAAGAAAAAATCTTTCCGCAAACGAACATCACAGGACAGCGTCGTTCCTATTTTAATCCTTTCTGTATCCGGCATAAGTTCAATTTCACGATAAATATTTTTCGAGAAAATCGTAAGTTTATATCGCTGTTCCACATTCTCACCCTCTGCTATGTAATATTGATGATACTTCCATTCCTTAAACCATAATCCT
>JBJERG010000259.1:0-17573 GCA_051882155.1 Ruminococcus sp. | reverse complement strand
TAAATCTGAAACAGGGTTTTCTGATCCGGTTATCAGTTCGTCAATTCCATCATGATTCAAATCCAGAAAGGTATATCCAATCTCAGTAAGTCCGGATGAATGCCAGACATAAGAAGGATGCAGATTCATACCGTTTGTCTGGGTACTATCCTTATTTTTTATTGAATTGTAAAGGATATCCAGAATGGGCTGATATTGTTTTATATCTGTATTCCTTGACTGACTCGGGTAAATATTCTGAGGAAATTCATCCTGAAGGTCTGAAAATGGCGTATATGGAATTGAAATGTAATTGGCAGACCATTCATCTTTCTTTGCATTTGCCTGTTCCTCGGAAATCAGAGCGTTTTCGTCTTTATAGCAGTATTGCTCCGGTCTGTTATAATAGTCTGCCGGATCATCATAATATTGCCAGAAGCAATCCATTTCGCCTTCATTTTTAACATAATCAGAGAATAGAATCTCTTTCATTTCAAGATTTAATTCCGGATTATCAGAACCTAATCCGTCAATTGTCAACGTATTTCGGGCAGTTATTTGTGAAAATGCCCCGCCAAAAACAAATTCATAGAGATCACCATTTTTCCCTATTGAATACTGGATTCTGGAATAACCAATTAATACAGCATAAGGTTTGCTATTGGAGATTGTATATGCAATCATAAATGATTTCTCATCATATAATGTTCCCAGAATAAGCTCGTCTGTTCCATCGCTGTTAAGGTCAATAAAAGCATATCCTGTATTATCAAGACTAAAATACGAAATTCCGTCTGCAGTTCCAACAACATTCTCCAGATCAAGGGTTTTGTTCAATATGGCATAGTAGTAATCTTGTAATACGGACTTATAAGCATAAATATCATTTAAACGTTCAGATGAACTAACTGTAAATACAGCTTCTCTCTTTATACTCTCTCCTGTTTCTGATGCGGCTGCAATGTTCATTGATCGCATCATCATACAAGCAGCGGAAAATAGAACAGATAAGAATAAGACCATTTTTTTCTTTATCAATACAATCACCTCATGTTGTAAGTTTTCATTATTCCTGGCAGAACATGGTTTTCATTTCTTTACACTTGACATCAATACCACGCACTCAACGTGCCCTGTTCCCGGAAAAAGGTCCACAGGCTGGACTTTTTCTGTTGCATAGCCCTTGCAGCTCAGCAATGCACAATCTCTTGCGGCAGTGGCAGGATTGCAGGATACCATTACCACACGCCGAGGATTCATTCTGCATATTGCATCAATGGTCTGAATATCACAGCCTTTTCTTGGCGGATCGGCTATTATCACATCAGGCAGCATATTTTCCTGTGAAAGATTTTTTGCCGTTTCTCCCGCATCTCCGCATATAAATTCTGCGTTTTCTATTCCGTTTCTCTGGGCATTTTTCTTTGCATTTTCCACTGCCTCTGGTATAACTTCAACCCCAAGCACATATTTAGCTTTATCAGCCATTGAAAGTCCGATCGTTCCTGCACCGCAGTAAAGATCCAGTACACGCTCATTTCCCGTAAGCCCGGCAAATTCCTTTGCAGCACCGTAAAGTCTTTCCGCCTGAGGAGTATTCACCTGATAAAATGACAGCGGTGATATCTCTGTTTCATTCCCGCACATAATATCCATTATAGTATCACTGCCCCAGAGTGTTACATTTTTTCTGCCAAGTATAACATTGGTCTGCTTCGGATTTACATTCATGATTATGCTCTTTATGCATGATATCTCCTCGGTAAGTCTTTTTACAAGTCCTTTAAGTTCACGCTCTATGGGCTTGCGTACAACAATGCACACCATCATTTCGCCGCTGTAATGACCCTTTCTAAGGTAAATATGCCGCAGAATTCCTGTGTTGTCCTCTTCCCTGTATGCTGAAATTTTCTTTTCACTGGCATAGTCAAGAACGATCTTTACAGCCTTTTTAAATATCTCCGGCTGAAGAAGGCAATCCTCCACCGGAACAATGCGGTGACTTCTCTTGGCATAAAATCCGCAGACAAGATTTCCCTCCTTGTCAGCAGAAACAGGATACTGTGCCTTGTTTCTGTACCTTTTACGGCTTTCACAGCCAATTATGGGAAGGAAATCCGGACTTAGCTTTCCGATTCTCTCAAATGCGTCCCTTACTATTTTCTCTTTCAGTTCAAGTTCCTTTTCATAGCTTATATGACGGAATGTACATCCTCCGCACTGCTTGTGATAAATACAGTCAGATTCTGTGCGGTCAGCCGACGGAACAATTATTTCCTCTGTAATGCCGAATGCGTAATTTTTCAGCACCTTGACTATCTTTATTTTCAGCTGGTCACCCACAGCTGTTTCCGGTACAAATACTGCCATTCCATCAATATGGCATACGCCATTTCCTTCTGCTGTAAGGTCTTCTATCTTAACAGTGTATATCTCATTTTTCTGCATTGGCTGCCTCCTGCTGACGAATGCGTTCGTAAATCTCGAAAACCTCATTTTTCTTTTCCATAAGCTGGTCAAACTGACCTATATACTCATACGGAAATTTGTAATTGCATATGCGTGTGATCATTCCGCAGGGTTCCACAAGCTTTGTGGATGCACCGCAGCCTGCACCGAATATTGTCTGGGTTTCGTCCATTATGAGCATATTGTAAAATGATTCCTTGCCGGGTTTGGAGTATCCCACATTCTCCTGGTTATCGATAGTATTTTTCTGGCGGTACATATAATATGGCTGATATCCCTTTTCCGGCAGCATGGCAATGCTGTCCCTTACCATTTCACGGACGGGATTTTCAAGCTGGGACTCTCCTTCTGAAAAAAGATTTGCCGCCCTTTTCAGCGTAAGGGTATGAACGGTTATACTGTCCGGATCAAGTTCTGTTATCTGTTTAAGAGTGTTTCTGAAGCTCTCCGGAGTATCTCCCGGCAGTCCTGCAATAAGGTCCATGTTTATATTGTCAAATCCGATCCTTCGTGCAAGTCGGAAAGCTTCTGTAATTTCACCGGGAGTATGACGTCTGCCTATGTTTTTAAGGACTTCCTCATTCATTGTCTGAGGATTTATAGATATTCTTCCCACGCCGTTTCGTTTAAGAACAACCAGCTTTTCCTCCGTAATAGTATCGGGTCTGCCTGCTTCAACACAGTATTCACGAAGATGCGACAGGTCAAAATTATCTGCCACCGCCTTCAGAAGCATTTCCAGATGCTCTGCACTGACAGAAGTAGGGGTACCACCTCCAAAATAGACAGTATCCACAATAAGTCCAAGACTGCGTACAATATCGCCCCATATCTTCAGTTCCTCACACAGCAGACGGATATATTCCGGCATAAGCTTCTTTGCCTGCTCCACTGAATGAGATACAAAGGAACAGTAGCTGCATCTTGAGGGACAGAAGGGTATTGAAACATAAAGCCCCACGGAGTTTTTCGGCGTACTTTTAAGCAGAGGATACTGAACCACTGCCGTATTATATGCAAGGCTGAGCTTTTCGTCGGATATCCAGTATTCCTCTCTGAGAGAATCAAATATTTCCTCACGGCTCATACCCTTTTCAATCATAGGCAGAATCTTTCTCGTGGGACGTATTCCTGTAAGAATGCCCCAGGGAACATCTGTGCCGGTGAGTTCCCGGAGAAGAGTGAACAGCAGCTTTGATATAATCGTTTCGCACTGTTTCTTGTCAGTATCCGGATGAAGCCTTTCTGTCCTCTGCATAATACGGAGCCGCTTCTCTCCAAGAGAAACGGCACAATAAAAATAAGTATGCTCCCTGCCCTGCCGAAGCTGTACCGCCGCATAACGGCTGCTTTCCGGCATAAGGGATATATCATCATAACAGAACTGAAAACGTACTACCGGCACAAATGCCTTTAAAATACATTCTATCTCATATTTCAGTCCGTGTCCCAGCAGAAACACGGGAAAGGACTGGGTATTTATCTTTTCTTTCATTTTATTCCTCGCATAACAGGATTATTTTTTCTTTCAAATTCAAGGGTGGTGGATTCATTATGCCCGGGAAATACTCTGTAGTCACCCGGAAGTTCCTTCAGCTTTTTAAATGAATTGAGCATCTGTTCATCGCTTCCACCGGGAAAATCAGTCCTTCCTCGTGAAAGACAGAAGAGGGTATCACCCGACAGCAGAATATCTTCACACATATAGCAGACGCTTCCCTTTGTATGCCCCGGCGTATGGAGAACAGTGAAGGAAGTATCGCCGTCTTCTATAACATCACCGTCTTTTACAGCTGTGTATTCCGTTACAGGCTCAAAATCAGCGTATGGCTCTATCCAGAGTGCAAGATTCTTCTGGGTATCCGACAGCATTGGAACGTCCTCTTCATGGATATAAACCTTCGCACCTGTTGCCTTCTGCACTTCAAATACTCCGCCTATATGGTCATAATGGCCGTGGGTAAGGAGTATCTTTGAAAGAGTAAGTCCATTTTCTTTCAGAAATCCAAGGAGCTTTTCAGGTTCTCCGCCGATATCCGCAGCCATGACTCTTTTTTCACCGGTATACACTATATGACAGTTTGTTCCAAGACTTCCAAGCATAAAGGTCTTAACTTTTCTCATGAAATGCCTCACTTTCTTGCACGGTCAACGGAAACCACGCCCTTTATCTTTCTGAGCTTTTCCGTAACATTTTTAAGCTGATCCGTTCCGTCAACACGGACAGTAACTTCAATAATGGCGTTTCCGTTTTTCAGTGTACGGGAATTTGAATTGATTATCAGAATATGATTATCCATAAGGACCTTTGATACGTCAAATACAAGTCCCACTCTGTCAACTGCAACAATTTCAAGACCTATATCAAGCTTCAGCGGCTTTGCGGTTTCCTTCCACCTTACAGCCATCCAGCGTTCCATTTCCTCGGGGTTATTTCTCTTCACAGCGGAAATATAATTTATACAGCTTTTTGCGTGAATGGAAATGCCGTGTCCTCTTGTTATAAATCCTACGATATCATCTCCCGGCATAGGACTGCAGCACTTTGCAAGCTTATACACGATATCGTCGATCTTGTCTATTTCAATGCAGCCGTCGCCGTTTGAAGAATCCGGCTCGATAATGGGCAGCTCTTCCATTTCCGTTTCCGCAGGCTGACCATATTTTTTAATATACTGATCCTTGAGTCTTGGCATTATCTTTGACAGAGAAACACCGCCGTATCCGATAGACGCATAGAAATCCTCAAGTGTTTCGCAGTTGTGGCGTTTAAGGTCGTCTGCCAGGAAGCTTTCCAGTTCCTCCGGCGGAATATCGATCCTGTTTCTTTTGAATTCCTGTTCAAGGCTTGCCATACCCTGCTGGATATTCTCCTCACGCTTTTCACGCTTGAACCATGAACGTATTTTAGCCTTGGCTTCATTTGTCTGAACTATCTGCTGCCATGCTCTTGTGGGACCTTTATTGGGATCTTTTGTAGTGAGTATCTCGCAGATTACGCCTGTTTTAAGCCTGTAGTCAAGGGGCACCATTTTTCCGTCAACCTTGGCGCCTACAGTTTTATGTCCTATCTCAGTATGGATCCTGTATGCAAAGTCAAGCACCGTGGCATTCTGGGGCAGAGTAATGGAATCACCTCTCGGAGTCATTACAACGATTTCCTCAGGAGCAATATCATTTTTTATGATATTTACGATTTCCTCCACATCATCAGAGGTCTGCTGGGCTTCAATGACCTTTCTTACCCATGCAAGACGTTCCTCCATGCGGTCACGCTTCTGGATGCCCTCCTTATATTTCCAGTGGGCGGCAACACCGTATTCAGCGGAAATGTGCATATCCCATGTGCGTATCTGTATCTCGAAGGGTATTCCCTCAACAGAAGTCACTGTGGTATGAAGTGACTGGTACATATTAGCCTTGGGACTTGCTATATAGTCCTTGAAACGGTTCGGGATAGGTCTGAAAAATGAGTGAACTATACCCAGTACAAGGTAACATTCAGCCTCATTGCTTACAATGACACGAACGGCATATTTATCGAATATCTCGTCGATATTCTTGTGTCCCATGTATATTTTCTTGTAAATGCCGTATACGCTTTTCACTCTGCCGGAAATAGCCGGCTCCTTTTCAAAATGCTCCTCTGCAAGACGTCTGCTGAGTCTGTCAATGATAGACTGAATAAACACCTCACGTGTTTCCTTTTTAAGGAGCATAACGTGCTCTATCTCAGAATATGCAAAGGGATCAAGATATCTGAAGGACAAATCCTCCAGCTCCTCATGAATGGCACGTATTCCCAGTCTGTGGGCGATAGGTGCGTAAATATTCATGGTTTCCAGAGCAATTCTCCTCTGCTTGTAAGGCGGTAAATATTTAAGAGTACGTGTATTGTGCAGACGGTCTGCCAGCTTGATTATCATTACACGGATATCATGGGACATTGCAAGGAGGACCTTCATGAAATTGCCTGCCTGCTGTTCTTCCTTGTCAAAAACAGGAACACGGCTGAGCTTTGTTACGCCGTCCACCAGCATTGCCACATCCTGTCCGAAAAGTGCACGTATATCGTCAAGGGTATATTCCGTATCCTCCACCACATCGTGAAGCAGTCCCACGCATATGGTGTCAGTATCCATGCCAAGTTCAACAAGGATTTCCGCAACGGAAAGCGGATGGATTATATAGGGTTCACCTGATGAACGCTTCTGGTCACCATGAGCCTTTGCTGCAAACTCATATGCGGAAAGTATCTTACTCAGATTATATTTTTTATCTGTTTCAACAATTTTCTTTGTAAGCTCCTCTATTGTAATGATTTCTTTAGCTTTTTCTTCACTCATGGCTTATACCTCCCTTTTTTCCCGTACATTTCTCAGTAATTCTGAATCCTCTAAATTAACCTTCCCGTTTACAGGAAGTCTTCTGACAGTGCCGTTATATTCATTTACCTTTGCAATGCCCAGTTCGCCGAAAACATCCAGAGCAATACGGAGCTTGCAGTAATTCATATCATATGACTGCATACGCATAAACAATGCGTCAATACCGGTTTCCTTTTCCGGTAAATTCTTATATACCGCCGCAAGTTCATCTCTTTCGGGTGATATTGCGGCATAATATGCCTTTGAAAGCTCTTCTCCTCTTACAAATTTTTCATAAGCCTGCAGAGCGGCAAAATATTTTGCCTGCTTCACTCCGCTTCTTCTGTAATCCTTCACAATAAGGCTTATACTTGTACGTCCGTTATAAGTATTAAGATCTGCATTTACAAGCAGATCACACATATCCTCCGGCTTAAGGCTTACATTTTCCGGTGATGTTCTGAAAAGAAGCGCTTCTATTGCCATTGTTCCATAAATAAGTTTAAGCTTGGTGTGAATGCCTCCGGACATGGGCAAAAGTTCTTTTAATACGGCATGACATATTGCAAAAACAGGCGAAGGATTGCCGGCACCCAAAGGTTCAAGAACAGACAGACCGCCGATATTTTCCGCTGTAATATCCTCAGGCAGAAGCAATTTATCCGCATTTACCGTCATAACAGGCATATTTTCAAAATTTTCAGCGGCATATTTTGCAACAGCCTTTGTAAAATCCGGAATACTCTCCTTTTCCAGCGAAAAACCGCCTGCACCGGGATGTCCGCCGTATTTTGTAAGATGATCCTTGCAGGCATTAAGGCATTCAAACACCGAAAATGCTCCGAAGGAACGGGCAGAACCTCTTGCACCATTTTCCTCGATAGTGATCATAAAGACAGGCTTTCCAAAGCGTTCCTGCAAACGTGCAGCTGCAATTCCTATAACCCCATGATGCCAGCCGCTGCCTGCAAAGACAAGCACTCTTTCAGAAAGAAGATAGGGCTGCATTTCAATCTGCTTCTGCACCTGGGAAAGTATCCTTTCCTCTTCTTCCTTTCTGGCACGGTTGCATATTTCCAGTTCCTCAGCAAGTTTTTCAGCTTCCTCCTGCTGTTCTGACAGCAGAAGACATACTGCCTTTGAAGGAGAACCAAAACGTCCTGCCGCATTTATGCGAGGTGCTATTGAAAAGGCAAGAGATGTTGATGTAAGCTTTTTTCCCTGTATCCCGCTTTTTTCCATAAGCGCCAGAAGTCCCGGTCTTTCTGTATTTTCAAGGTACATAAGACCTCTTTGTACAAGAAAACGGTTTTCACCGGAAAGCTCCACCACATCTGCAACAGTGGCAATGGCTGCAAGCTCTGCAAAGGCTTCCATTGCTATTGTATAATCACCGCCGTCAAGTGCGGCAACAAGCATAAGTGCCAGTGCGGCGCCGCAGTATTTTTTAAAGGGCGACGGGCAGTCGCTTCTGTGAGGGTCAACCACAGCTTCTGCATGAGGAAGGACATCAAGGGGCTGATGATGGTCAGTTACAACAAGGCGCATACCAAGCTCATATATAAGCTCTGCTTCCTTCAGTGCTGTAATACCGTTATCCACAGTTACAATAAGCCCTGTACCCTGCTCCTTCAGTCTGCGTACAGCGGCTTCATTCATGCCGTAGCCCTCTTCACGTTCCGGAATATAATATGTCACATCAACGCCAAGCTCTATGAGATAGGAATACAGAATAACCGTAGCCATTACGCCGTCACAGTCATAGTCGCCGTAGATACATATGGGAGTTCCGTCATCTATAGCTTCGTTTATTACATCAGCAGCAATTTTCATATCCTGAAGCATAAAGGGATCAGTCAGCTCGTCACAATTAAGAAGTGCCGCAGCTTCCTCCAGTGATTTAATATTACGTGCAGCAAGAACCTCTCCGCAAAGCATGGAAACTCCTCCACGGCTGCTCAGAATCTGTGCCGTATCCTTATCAGGCTGCCCGATCTGCCACTTCTTCATTATCCTGTCCTCCAATAAGCATTATTACCTCATTCTATTATGGGCATCTCTAAATACTCCGAATCCGTCAGATGAGGCACAGATTTGCGGCAGATTCACTTGAGGAAAAACGCAGGAATACTTTGTGTATTTCAAGTTTTTTTGAAAGTGAAGATGACGTGAAGATGTGCCGCAGATGGCGGGTGAGCGGGTTTTTAGAGATGCCCTTATTATTATACACGAATTTACAGAAAAATGCAATAGATACAGAGTATTTCAAATAAATTTAAATTTATCATATTCCTGCGGAAACAAAAAAGACTGCCGCATTTCAAACGTTGCAGCAGTCTTATATTATAATTACTGATACTGATATACACCGATATGCTCAAAGCCGTCAAGCAGCTTATCCACCTTTTTAAAGGCAATTGCCGTGCCTTTTGCCACACAATTCAGCGGATTGGGAGCTACAACGCATTTTACCTTCAGTGTTCTTTCAACAAGCTTGCTGAGTCCTCCTAAAAGGGCACCTCCGCCGGCAAGAAGTATTCCGTTTTCATAAATATCACCCACAAGTTCAGGCGGCGTTTCTTCCAGAACCTTTTTGATTGCCTGTATAATCTGTGCAACCTCGTCCTCAACTGCTTCGAATATATCAAGCTCGCTTATTTCCACCTGTTCCGGCATACCGCTGACTAAGTTTCTGCCTTTGGCGAACATTGTTACGCTTTCACAGGGATCATAAAGGTTAGTAAGTTCGCACTTGATCCTCTCCGCTGTTCTCTCGCCTATGAGCAGCTTGTATTTTGTCTGCATATATCTTATAATCGCTTCGTCTATAGTATTTCCTGCGGATTTTATGGAATGGGATGTTACCACGCCGTTCATGGACACAATAGCTGCATCTGTAGTTCCGCCGCCTATATCCACTATCATATTTCCTGTTGCAAGGCTGATATTTACGCCTGCACCTATTAATGCAGCGATAGGCTCGTCAATAAGATACGCCTTTCTTGAGCCTGCGCTCATAGCGGCTTCAACTACCGCACGTTTTTCCACGTCGGTTATGAATGAGGGTACGCAAATAATGATTCTCGGTTTTATAAGACGGTGTCCTGTTACCCTGTCTATCATATCCTTTATCATGTACTGGGTCATTCGGTCATCTGAAATAACTCCGCTGCTGAGAGGCCTTACGACTTTTATATACTCAGGAGTCTTTCCTATCATCTCATAGGCTTCAGCACCGATTGCGATTATTTCAAGGGTGCGCTCATCATATGCAACGGCAGAGGGTTCACTGAGAACCACGCCTTTTCTGCCCAGGGTTATCACAGTATTTGCTGTGCCAAGATCAATTCCGATATCAATTGTTGCCATATTTATTCCTCTCTCTTTCTTCGTGCAGTCGCCGCTGCCGCCGCATAAACTGCCTTTGCACCGCACATTTTCAGTATTTCGGCGCATCTGTTCAATGTATTTCCTGTGGTGAGTATATCATCACATATTATCAGTTTCATACCCTCAAGGTCACGTCCTGCCGGAATAAAGCTTTCTGTATTTTTCTCACGCTCTGCCGCATTAAGGGTATGCTGTTCACTATAACCGCCCTGTTTGATTATACAGTCATTCATTACCGGGATACCTGTCACAAAGGAAATTTCCTTAGCTATTATTTCCGCATGATTGTATCCTCTTGCAATTTTCTTTCGTATGTTCATGGGAACAGGAACTATTCCGTCACAGCTGAGCCATTCAGGCTGGGTTTTTATCCATTCGCCCAGTACCTGTCCTGCAAACCAGCCAAAGTTTTTATTCTGTGACCTCTTCATTTCAATGAGAGCCTTTTTTGCTTCCTTTTCATAGTATGATACTGCAGCTGCCTTATCATATTTTGGAAGAGATGCACACATACATTCCTCTTTCATTTTACCGCATTTACCGCAAAGCTCCTCTGTATCGATCAGAACCTTTTCCCTGCATCTGCTGCACAGATACTCATTCCATACTATGAAATCATTGCAGCAGGGACAGCGGTTGGGATAAACTATATCAATGCAGAAGCGGCAAAGTTTCTGTATCCTGTTCATTTTCATCTCTCACTGTCAGCATATGTTTAAGGCAGGTATAACGCTTTGTACGGCGGTTGTTGTCCACCATATCATGGATCTTGTTCCGTGATCCCACTGCAATGAGCATTTTCTTCGCTCTTGTTACAGCAGTATAAAGAAGATTTCTGTAATAAAGCTTAGGAAATCCTCCTAATATGGGAAGTATTACCGCATCGAACTCACTGCCCTGACTCTTATGAACTGTAATGGCATAAGCAAGCTCCAGCTGCTCCAGCATATCGAAGGGATACACTACACGGCGCATATCAAATTCAATGACGGCTTCTCCGCTGTGCCTGTTTATGCTGATAATTCTTCCTATATCACCATTAAATATGCCCGTTCCCTCTTCTCCATCCTTATGCCAGACGATGTCATAATTATTCTTCATTTGCATTACCTTATCGCCCTCACGAAATGTATAGAGCATGGATTTTGTTTCAGAAACTCCATGTTTCGGCGGATTAAGGGCCTGCTGAAGAATTTTGTTAAGCTCTGTCACACCAAGAACGCCTTTCCTTGAGGGCGTTATGACCTGTATATTTTCTGTGGGAGAAAAGCCGTATGCCTTCGGAAGCCTTTCCTTCACAAGCTCAACCACAAGCTCCTTTGCTTTGTTCTGTTCAAGTCTTTGGAAAAAGAAAAAGTCAGCGTCCTTTCTCGCAAGGTCAGGATATTCACCGTTTATAATTTTATGGGCATTTGTGATGATGCAGCTTTCCTGTGCCTGCCGGAAAATCTGTTTAAGTGCGATAACAGGAACAATTCCGCTGTCAATGAGATCACCCAGAAGATTTCCTGCGCCTACAGAGGGAAGCTGGTCACTGTCGCCTACAAGTATTACCTTGCAGCCAAGACGCAGCGCCCTTAAAAGTCCTTCAAACAAAAGCACGTCCACCATTGACATTTCGTCAACCACAAGCACATCACATATGAGCGGATTTTTTTCATTATGCTTGAATCTCGGTTCTCCCGTCATATCAAACTCCACTTCAAGCAGTCTGTGAATAGTTTTCGCATGATAGCCTGTCAGATCAGATATCCTCTGGGCGGCACGTCCGGTAGGTGCAGCTATCATAACCTTGCAGCCCTGCTTTTCATAAAGGGATATTATGGCATTAAGGGTAGTGGTCTTGCCTGTACCGGGACCGCCAGTCATTATCATAATGCTTCTGGAAAGAGCCGTGGCGATTGCCTCACGCTGAAGCTTTTCGTAGGTTATCCTGTGCCGCAGCTGTTCCTCATCTATCATCTTTTCATATTTGGAAAGCTCATCTCTCGTGCTGAAATCACGCAGCACACGTATTCTGTCAGCAATGTATCTCTCCGCATGGTAATACTCCGGAAGATATACATATTCATTTTCGCCCTTTAAATATTCAACAATATTTCCCTCCTGAAGCTCCTGCTGATACACCTCGTAGAAAACCTTCTGGGAAATGCCCAGATATTCCGTTGCCTTGGGTTCAAGCTTTTCAAGCGGAAGGCAGGTGTAGCCGTTTTTGGTATTATGGGCAAGAATAAATTCTATCCCTGCCGCCACACGGTTCGGAGAATTAAGGGCTATTTTCATATCATGAGCAAGCTTTTCAACACGCCGGAATTCCAGGTCAATTCCGGATTTGCAGAGAAGATATGGATTGGCGCATATCATATCACGTCCGCCGCTTCCATATTTCTGATAAACACGCATTGCATATTTGGAGCGTATTCCGTATTGGGAAAGAAATGTCATTATGCTTCTGAGGGCAAATATCTCCTTCACCTCTGCGGCGATATTCTCACATTTTTTTGGTGAAATACCACGGATTTCAAGAAGCCTTGTAGGCTCATTTTCCATAATTTCCAGAGTTTTCGCACCAAATACGTCCACAATTTTTCTTGCAAGTGAGGGACCTATTCCTTTTATTGCACCTGAGGCAAGATATTTCTGAATATTAAGTGCGTCCGCAGGAAGCTTTCTTTCACAATACTGCACCTGAAACTGGGTTCCGAAGCGTGGATGATTGACATAGCCGCCCTCAAGAATAAGCTGTTCACCTTCATCTGCGTCGCCGATTTCGCCCACTACAGTGATAAGTTCACCGCCGGCATTCAGATCAAGAACAGCATAGCCGTTCTGCTCATTCCGGAAGAGAACATTTTCCACCGTTCCTTCTATATGCAGGGTCTGCTCACTCACATCCACACCTCCTTTTTCCATTCAGCTTTAAAGGCAGCACCGCACAAAGAATATACAGTCTTTGTGCGACAATACCTCAATATAATTATACTTCATTTTCCGACAAAATGCAATCCCTTTCCAAAGAGTTTTTATCATTGCAGATAATCTTTATAAATTCATCTATGCTTAAATAAACAAGGTCCCTTCGCTCTCTGCACATCTCACATATTCCTGCTGACTGAGCCTTGGGAACATTCATATGAACAATATATATTTTATCTGCAAAAGCCGTATCTCTCCATTTCAGCTGTCTTATATAGTCCCTCAGCTTTTCTTCAAACATTTCATCATCTTTTTCATAAACAATTATGTTAAATCCTCTGATATCATCTTTATAATATCCCGCAGGCACAAGGAAAATATGCACAAGCTCAGTTATCACGAGTATGCAAAGCAATACTGCCGCCGTAATCACATAGCCGCTGACCATCTGCGCCACCTCCTTGTGTATTATATGCGTTTCCGAGAAATATGTAAACAAAAAGACTGCCGCCATTTCCATAGCAGCAGTCTGAAACATTCGTTATGCCAGTTCTTTACTTGATAAGACTCTTGCCTGTCATTTCAGCAGGCTGAGGAAGTCCTAAAAGCTGAAGCATTGTAGGTGCAATGTCAGCCAGAACGCCGCCTTCACGCAGTTCACAATCCTCACCTACTACTACGAAAGGTACAGGATTTGTTGTGTGTGCTGTGAATGCTGCACCGTCCGGCTCATACATCTTGTCTGCATTGCCGTGGTCAGCTGTGATAAGCGCAACGCCGCCCTTTGCAAGGATAGCGTCAACCATTCTGCCAACACAGGTATCAACAGCCTCAACTGCTGCCTTTGCAGCGTCAAATATGCCTGTGTGTCCAACCATATCGCAGTTTGCATAGTTGAGAATGATTACATCATACTTGTCGCTTTCAATAGCCTCTACAACTGCATCAGTTACTTCATATGCACTCATTTCAGGCTTCAGGTCAAATGTAGGAACATCCGGGCTCTGGATAAGGATTCTGTCCTCGCCCTCAAATGTCTTTTCCTCGCCGCCGTTGAAGAAGAATGTTACATGAGCATACTTCTGTGTTTCTGCAATACGCAGCTGTGTCTTGCCGCTCTTGCTGAGATATTCGCCAAGAGTCATTGTCAGCTCTTCCGGCGGATATGCAACGGATACATTGGGCATAGCAGCGTCATACTGAGCCATACATACGAAATGTACCGGGAAATAACCATTTCTGCGTTCAAAGCCTGTAAATTCCGGATCAACAAAGCTTCTTGTGATCTGTCTTGCACGGTCAGGACGGAAATTGAAGAATACAACGCTGTCACCTTCCTTGACAGTACCCTCTGCATCAACAACAGTAGGCAGCATGAATTCATCTGTAACGCCATTTGCATAGGAATCCTCAATTGCCTTTACAGGACAGCAGCCCTTTACACCTTCGCCGTAAACCATAGCGGCATATGCCTTTTCAACACGATCCCATGCGTTATCTCTGTCCATTGCATAGTAACGTCCGGAAATAGTTGCGATCTTGCCTGTGCCGATTTCTTCCAGTTTAGCGCAGGCTTCCTTCATGAATTCAGCGGCAGATGAAGGCGGAACATCTCGTCCGTCCAGGAATGCGTGAACATAAACCTTTTCAATTCCGTTCTGCTTAGCCATTTCAAGAAGGCCATACAGATGCTCCATATGGCTGTGTACGCCGCCGGGTGAAAGCAGACCCATAAGGTGAAGTGCGCTGCCCTTTGCCTTGCAGTTTTCCATTGCAGCCATGAGTGCGGGATTCTTGAAGAATGTGCCGTCATTTATATCCTTTGTGATTTTTACCAGCATCTGATAAACGATTCTGCCGGCACCGATATTTGTATGACCTACCTCGGAGTTACCCATCTGACCGTCCGGCAGACCTACGTCAAGTCCGCTTGCACCGATAAGAGTATTGGGTCCCTGAAAGTACTTGTCAAGATTCGGTTTCTTTGCAGCACGGATAGCATTGCCGTAGTCCTCGGGATTGTAGCCGAAACCGTCCATAATAATAAGTGCAACAGGTTTTTTGCTCATAGTTTTTCATCCTTTCAGAAACGGGCGGTTTTTCACCGCCCGCTTTAGCTTATAACTCTTTTGAATAAATGTCAGGCTTTTGCTTACTTGGAAGCCTCTTCCAGCAGAACGCCGAACTTTTCAGCAACCAGAGATGCGCCGCCGATAAGACCGCCGTCAATGTTCTCCTTAGCCAGAAGCTCTGCGCAGTTCTTTTCATTCATGGAACCGCCGTACTGGATTGTCATACCGTCAGCAGCAGCCTGTCCGAACATACCTGCAACTGTCTTACGGATAAATGCACAAACTTCCTCAGCCTGTTCAGCTGTAGCAGTCTTGCCTGTGCCGATAGCCCATACTGGCTCGTATGCGATAATAACGTTCTTTACGCACTTCTCGCAAGCCTGTGAAAGAGCAACCTTTACCTGCTTAGCAACGATTTCTTCTGTGATGCCCAGTTCTCTTTCCTCAAGTGTTTCACCAACGCAGAGGATAACTGTCATGCCAGCCTCGAGAGCAGCCATTGTTCTCTTGCATACAGTTTCATCAGTTTCGCCGAAATACTGTCTTCTTTCGGAGTGACCGATGATAACATACTTAACTCCCATTTCTGTCAGCATATCAGCAGAAATTTCACCTGTGAATGCGCCGCTTTTCTCGAAGTGAACGTTCTCAGCACCAACTTCAATGTTTGTGCCCTCTGTAAGACGCATAGCTGTTTCCAGATTTGTGAAAGGTACGCAAATTACTACGCCGCAGGTCTTGTCAGCTGCGATAGGCTTCAGCGCCTCGATAAGCTCAGCAGCTTCCTTGCGGTTCTTGTTCATCTTCCAGTTGCCGGCAATAACAGCCTTTCTAAGTGCCTTGTTCATGGTAATATTCTCCTTTTATAGATATAAGTGTAAATTTGCAAAATGTACACAATTCGGAGAACAGCTGATGTCCTCCGAATCGTATAGTGAATCTTACTTGTCAGCGATTACGTCAACGCCCGGCAGAACCTTGCCCTCAAGATATTCGAGAGATGCGCCGCCGCCTGTGGAGATGTGGCTCATCTTGTCAGCAAAGCCCAGCTGCATAACAGCTGCTGCGGAGTCGCCACCGCCGATGATTGTAGTAGCGTCTGTTTCAGCCAGAGCCTTTGCAACTGCAATAGTACCCTTTGCAAGTACAGGGTTCTCAAATACGCCCATAGGACCATTCCATACAACTGTCTTAGCAGTCTTTACAGCGTCAGCAAAGAGAGCCTGTGTCTTTGTACCAATATCCAGACCCATCTTATCAGCCGGGATCTTGTCAGAATCGCAGATCTCGATCTCGATTTCAGCGTCAATAGGATTCGGGAATTCAGATGTGATAGCTGTATCAACAGGAAGCAGGATCTTCTTGCCCAGCTTTTCAGCCTTAGCCAGCATTTCCTTGCAGTAGTCGATCTTCTCATCATCAACGAGAGATGTACCGATAGAACCGCCCTTAGCCTTGATGAATGTGTAAGCCATACCGCCGCCGATGATCAGTGTATCGCACTTTTCAAGCAGGTTGGAGATAACATTCAGCTTGTCTGCAACCTTAGCACCGCCGAGAATAGCAACGAAAGGTCTTTCCGGAATTTCAACGGCATTGCCGAGATACTTGATTTCCTTCTGCATCAGATAGCCAACAGCTGTTGTGTCAACAAACTTTGTAACGCCTGCTGTGGAAGCGTGTGCTCTGTGTGCGCTGCCGAATGCGTCCATTACGAAAACATCTGCCAGAGAAGCCAGCTCCTTGCTGAACTCTTCGCCGTTCTTTGTTTCGTCTGCGCCGCGGAATCTTGTGTTCTCCAGAACGATGATCTCGCCGTCGTTCATAGCGTCAACAGCAGCCCTTACGCTGTCGTCAACAACAACATCAGAGGGAACGAATGTAACCTTTGTATCAACCAGCTCTGCCAGTCTTTCAGCTGCAGCCTTCAGAGAGAACTTAGCCTCCGGACCGTTCTTCGGCTTGCCCAGATGTGAGCAAAGGATAACCTTGCCGCCGTCTGCAACCAGCTTATTGATTGTGGGAAGAGCAGCCTGGATTCTGTTGTCATTTGTGATAACGCCGTCCTTCATAGGAACGTTGAAGTCAACACGTACCAGGACACGCTTGCCCTTTACATTAATATCGTCTACTGTAACCTTGTTTAAACCTGCCATTTGTTCTGACATCCTTTCATGTTAAAAATACCAGTATTCTGGCGCACAGCACCATACAAATATATTGTACACCATTTTACTTCATTTTGCAAGTAGTTATCCGATTTTTTTGTAATTTTGAAAAAGAATTTGTTTCGGCTACATCTTATGTTTTTATATAATTCATACAAAAAGAAAAGCGGCTCCGAAAAGCCGCTGATTATATTAATTTAAGAAACAGGTTC
>JBJERG010000258.1:0-3353 GCA_051882155.1 Ruminococcus sp. | reverse complement strand
CGATCTGGTGAAATAACAGTTGTTTCCCGTGAGGAAGGTTCGGGAACAAGAGAAGAATTCGAAAAAATTACCGGAACGAATGCAAGTGGTACAGATAATATTGCACTGTCTACTGAAGAGGTTTCGGGTATGATATCTGATGATGTAAATGCTGTAGGATACGCCGCATACAGCACTGCTGAACTGTCCGGAGATATTAAGACTGTTTCAGTAAACGGAATTGCTGTAAATGAGGAAAATATAAGCAGCGGGAAATATCCCTTATGCAGAAACTATTATCTTGCTTATACCGGAGAACTATCCGAGGCAGAGAATGATTTTCTTACATATGTAATGAGTGCAGGACAAGTTATTGCTGATAATGAATGCGTTGCGGTAAAGAAAAGCAGCAGCTTTTTATCGGATAAATCATCGGGAAATATAAAAATTGACGGCTCCACGTCAATGGCTCCTCTTATTGAGAAAATGGCAGAGGATTACTGCAGTTATAATCCAAATGTTGTTATTGAGGTAACAGCGACGGATTCTTCTGATGGATTAAACTCGGTAATAAGAGGTGAATGTGATCTTGCTATGTCATCAAGAGAATTAGCTGATTATGAAAACGAACTGCTTACTAAAAAAGCAGTTGCAAGAGATGGTATAGCAGTTATAGTGAATGCGGAAAATCCGGTTAATGATCTTTCAAAAAAACAAATAAAACAAATTTATGATAATAATGCACGGATATGGAGTGATTTAAAATGAGCAAAGCAGAACATAATGAAAAACAGGTTTACATGAACAGGGAAATATCCTGGCTTAAATTTAATGAGCGAGTTCTTGAAGAGGCGGAATGCAATAAGAATCCTCTTTGTGAAAGATTATCGTTTGTGTCAATCTATCAGAGTAATCTTGACGAATTTTTTATGGTTCGTGTGGGTTCACTGATTGATCAGATGCTCCTTGACAAGAATATTCGTGAAAACAAAACAGATATGACTGCCGGAGAACAGATAGATGCTGTTTTGGAAAGAGTGCGTATACTTAACGAACGCAAGGACATTGTTTACGGAAGGCTGATGGGCAGACTTGAAGAATATAATGTCAGAATTGTTGATTTCAAAAATATAGACAGAAATGAAAATAAACATCTTGAGGAATATTTCAATTCTGAAATTGCTCCTTTTCTTTCTCCGGTTATAGTAGGAGAAAGGCAGCCGTTTCCGTTTCTGAAAAACAAGGAAATTTATGCAGCGGCAGTACTTGAAACGAAAAGCGGCAAGAAAAAGATAGGTATCATTCCATGTGGCAACGGAGTTATTCCAAGACTTATTGAGGTGAGTAAAAACAGCGGTACATATATCCTTTCCGAAGAACTGATACTTCATTTTGCGCCTGCAGTTTTTAAGGAATATACAGTCAAATCAAAATCACTTCTGAGAGTTACAAGAAACGCAGATATTGATGCGGATGCACTTTACGATGAAGATCTTGATTACCGTGAATTTATGGCTGATATTATAAAGCAGAGAAAAAGACTTTCTCCCGTTCGGATCGAGCTTTCAAGAGAACTGGATAAGGAAATAATCAAAAAACTGTGTAAGTATATGGACATAGAACAAAAGTATGTTTTCAGAAATATATCTCCGCTTGATCTCTCGTTTGTATTTGAACTTCAGGATCATCTTCGTCAGAAGTCTGAATTATTCTATCCAAAAAGGATTCCGCAGAAATGGTCACAATTTGCTTGCGGAAAATCTGTTCTTGAACAAATCAAGGAAAATGATAAGTTCCTTGCATATCCATTTGACAGCATAAAACCGTTTTTGAATATGCTCCATGAGGCAGCAACGGATAAGGACGTTGTGTCCATAAAAATGACCCTTTACAGAGTTGCAAAAAACAGTGAGGTAGTAAATGCTCTTATTGAGGTAGCAGAAAATGGCAAGGACGTGCTTGTGCTTGTTGAACTTAAAGCAAGATTTGACGAGGAAAACAATATCGAGTGGTCACGCCGTCTTGAAGCGGCAGGATGTACTGTTATCTACGGACTTAACGGTTTCAAGGTTCATTCCAAGCTGTGTCTGATAACCAGAAATATAAACGGCAATCCTGAATATTTTACTCAGATAGGCACAGGCAATTACAATGAAAAAACTGCTCGTCTTTATACGGATATGTGCCTTATGACCGCTGACCAGACAATTGGAAAAAATGCAAACGACGTTTTCACTGCTCTTGCTTCTGATACTACGGTAAAAAAATCTGATGTTCTTCTTGTTGCGCCTAACTGTCTGCAGAATCGTATTATGGAAATGATAGATGAACAGATAAAGTGTGCTGAAAGCGGAGGAGAAGCGTATATTGGTGTAAAGATTAATTCTCTTACGGATAAAACTATAATTGATGGACTTATCAGGGCTTCAAAGGCAGGAGTCACAATTGAACTTGCAGTAAGAGGAATATGCTGCCTTATTCCGGGAGTTGAGGGAGAAACAGAAAATATAAGAGTTATAAGCATTGTGGGACGTTTTCTTGAGCATTCAAGAATTTATATATTTGGCAAGGGTGAAACAGCAAAAATTTATATTTCATCAGCTGATTTTATGACAAGAAATACTCTGCGCAGAGTTGAAGTTGCAGCACCTATTTATGATGAAAGAATCAGAGAACAAATCGTTTATATGTTTGAAAGAATAATGTCAGATAACGTCCAGCCAAGGGAAATGAACAGCAGCGGAATTTATATTCGTGTAGAAAATGATAATGAAAAAAACAATAGTCAGGAACATTTTTATGACAAGGCTTATGAGAAAGCAATTGGTGTTAAAATGATCAGTGATGAATCATACTGTATATCTTCTTGAATACGCTCATCTGTTACAGGACGCATATTAATCTCAAATAGATGCAAAGCAAAACAGCAATATGGCTTCTCTGACAGTAATATCCACAGGATATTTCCGCTCACCTTAATAAAATGGTGGAAAAGGATAAATTTTGAAAATATACCTGAACTAAATGATGTATATCCATGGATAATTTTGCTGAGTGTTGCTGTGGTAATAGTATGTATTATTATAGGGCATCTCTAAAAACCCGATTATTCGCCGTCTGTACTTCTTTTGACGGATTCGGAGTATTTAGAGATGCCCTTAATATTCTTCTACTGATAATAAGGATAATCTTTCAATAAAAAATCCCCGGAACTGCTCATATAGAACAGTCCGGGGAACTAAATTTATGAGATTTTAACTTATCAGGATATTATCACTCAATTGCAATATATTTATGACTTTCTACTTTCTTCGGTTCTGTCTTTGGAACATTGATTTCCAGAACACCGTCCTCGAATTTTGCATTTACATCGG
>JBJERG010000257.1:0-3376 GCA_051882155.1 Ruminococcus sp. | reverse complement strand
ATATCAATACTGGCGGCTGCTTCAATGCTGACTGTTCTTTCAGCCTGCGGGAACAGCGATAATTCATCCGAGGAAAGTACCATGAGTACAGAATCTTCAGAAAATACAACAGAATCTCCGGAAAAAGAAGATAATACAGCCGACGAAAATTCTGCTGCTGAAATTGAAGATTCTCAGAGATCAGAGGAAAATTACAAGGAAATTTCAAAGGAACTTATGAATGCGCTTAATGATATAGATAATTTAGGCGGAGGAAATTTCTCGTATGATCCTTCGGATTCATTCAAAAGTGAAGACGGTCAGGTTGAATATGCGCTTGTAACTGATGAACGCTTTTCTGTTAAGGAAGATATAGAAAAATTTATGGAGAATAGTCTGACTGCCGGATTTATTTCGGAACGCTATTCCGGACTCCTTGACAGATATGCGGAAAAAGATAATAAGCTGTATGGTGATATTGCAGCCAAAGGAAGCGGATTTGCATGGACCGGAGCTGATCCTGTGATTTCTGACATAACCGGCAGTTCATTTACAGCTGATGCTGAGTATGATAATTACGGAGCAGTTTCGATTCTGAAAATTAAAATTGTATCAGATAACGGCACATGGAAGATAGATTCATTTTCGGTTCAGTAAATTCTGTATTACGTCATAAAATTTGCGTGATGAATTTAATAAACTTAAGTTGTAAAAAACTGTCGTACCGCCCAGAGAAATCATTTCTTTGAGCGGTATTTTGCTGCCTGCAGATGAAAATAGTGCAGAAAATAAAAAATTAGTACAAAAATAAAAAATTAAAGATATTGACACCATTTGAAAGATATGCTAAAATTATAATGTAGAACTATGATATTAGATATATGTCCAATATTATGTATTTGTATTCACAGTGAATACGAAAAAAATATGAATAGTGAGGAGAATTTTGTGGATAACAGTATTTCAATCAAAGACATAGTTAATCTTATTCTGGGAAAAATATGGATTGTTATAATTGCTCTGGCAGTAGGAGGCGCAGCAGCTTTCGGATTTTCAAAATATGTACTGCCTCTTAAATACTCATCCCATATTTCCATGTACGTTCAGAGTTATACAGGTATTTATGAAGACCCGCAGAATTATCAGAATAATATAACCAATTCCAAACAGCTTATTAATACATACATAGAAGTACTTAAAGATGACGCTGTAATGAGAGCTGTAGGTGAAAAGCTTGCGGAAAGCTTTGATGAAAAAATTCTTAATGAATGCTTTACCTTCGGTGATGACGGCATTACACCCGCCTCACTGAGAAGCTGCATAAGCATTACCACTGTAACAGATACAAGCGCACTTACTGTTACAACAACAGCCAGAAATGCAGAAGTGGCTGCGGCTATATGCAATTATATAGCCGATGTTGCCCAGGATTATATTCATGACGCTGTTGGAGTAGGTTCCATAAGCACCATCGATACTGCCAAGGTTTACAATAATCCTGTATCACCCAATACTAAAAAGAATATTATGCTTGGCGCTTTCGCAGGTATGATTCTCAGTATTTTCGTTATAATAGTAATTGATTTCTTTGACAATACAGTAAAAGATACAAGTGTGCTTGCTTCGAAATATAACAAGTCGGTTATAGGAGAAGTCCAGAAATTCGGTCCGGATGAAAGAAAACGCCGCAGCAAGAAGAATTATGAAGAAGATCATATAAAACTTACAGATGAAAACGTACCTTTCTTTATTATTGAAAGCTATAAATCCATACGAATGAATATTAAATTTGCAATGTCAACATTTGATAAAAAAATCGTTGTGGTATCGTCTTCAAATCCAGGTGAAGGTAAATCCACCCTTGCGTCAAATATAGCAATTGCAACAGCTCAGAGCGGAAGCAAGGTTCTTCTTATTGACGCTGATATGAGAAAGTCAGTACAGCACAAGATATTCGGAATTAAGAATAAAAACGGACTTTCATCTGTCATCAGTAAAATGTGCTCCCCAGAAGAGTGTATTCGCAAAAATATCATGGAAAATCTTGACATAATGCCAGCAGGTCCGATTCCTCCGAACCCTTCAGAGCTTCTTTCATCAGACGCTGCAAAGCAGCTTCTGGAGAATCTGAGCAATACATATGATCTGATCATAATAGATACGCCGCCGGTTTGCGTTGTTTCAGACGCACTTACACTGAGTGACTGCGTTGCAGGTCTTATCATGGTTGTAAGAGAAAGAAGAACAACATATGATGATATTGAAGAAGCTAACAACAGAATAGAGCTTGCAAATATGAATATGCTTGGGTATATTCTTAATGATGTTGATCCTAAGCATAACGGCATAGGATACAGCAAGAAGTACGGATATTCATATAAATATAAATATGAATATGTTTATGGTAAAAAAACAAAACAGGACGATATGGAGAAAGTTAAAAAATGATAACAGATTATCATACCCACGTTCTTCCTGGAATTGATGACGGCTCCGGAGACTCTGAAACATCTCTGGAAATGCTCAGACAGCTTAAAGAACAGGGAATCGAGCGTGTGATTGCAACGCCTCATTTTTATGCACATAAAGAAAAATCTGTTGAGGACTTTATCGAAAAGCGCAGAAAGGCATATGACAGCATAAAAAATGATCTTCCGCTTCCTGTGGTGCTTGGAGCAGAGATTGCTATTGAGCATGGAATTTCAGAAGTAAAGGACATTGACAAGCTTGCCATAGAGGGAACAAAGATGATACTGCTTGAACTGCCCTACAGAGGATATAAGGAATGGATGAGCGAGGAGATATATAACATTTCTGCTGAATATGGGTTAAAGGTTGTTTTAGCACACATTCACAGGTATATTGACTATTATTCAGATGAACAGATGAATGAAATACTGAAAACAGACGCTGTTTTTCAGATCAATAATGAGGCTTTCGAGAGTCTTTCTTTAAAAAGCTTCGTAAAGAGCTTGCTGAAAAGTGGTGTTCCGCTTGTATTCGGTTCTGATGCACATAATCTTACAAACAGAAAACCCAACTGGAAAATTCTGAAGAAAAAACGTAAGATGAACATTATTGAAGAAACCGGCATGATTTTTGATAAGTACAAATTATAAAATTATGTCAGCATGACGCATATATTAAAAAGTGAAAGGAGTTTCGGTTATGAAAAAAATATTACTTGCAGGAGGAGCCGGATATATTGGTTCCCATACAGCAGTTGAGCTGCTTAGCAGCGGCTATGAGGTGATAATAGCTGATAACTATTCCAACAGCTGTCCCGAGGCTGTTAAACGTGTGGAAGAGATCACCGGCAAAAAAGTTAAGGCTTATGAAGTTGACATCAAAGACAGAGAAAAGCTTGAAGAGGTTTTCAGGGAAAATGAAATAGACG
>JBJERG010000256.1:0-3403 GCA_051882155.1 Ruminococcus sp. | reverse complement strand
CGCTTTCCCTTTATACCTATTCAGTATTCTCCGCAAAACAGGCGGGTATTGACAATCCGACTTCTGTTACAACTCTTGTGGCGTTGCTTGTATGTCTTGCCCCGACAACGATCGGTGCACTTCTTTCTGCAATCGGTATTGCCGGAATGAGCAGA
This sequence comes from Ruminococcus sp., assembly GCA_051882155.1. Classification (GTDB taxonomy): domain Bacteria; phylum Bacillota; class Clostridia; order Oscillospirales; family Ruminococcaceae; genus Ruminococcus_C. Next base: position 3,248 of record JBJERG010000256.1, on the reverse strand, counting down.
CTGAATCAGGCAAACGTGCTTGCAATGAGCGGACGTGCTATTGAAGCGGCAGGCGACGTGGATATACTTATGCTTGACAAGACTGGTACTATTACTCTCGGAAACCGTCAGGCAAGCGATTTTATCCCTGTTGACGGTGCATCAAAAGAAGAACTTGCTGACGCTGCACAGCTTTCCTCCCTTGCTGATGAAACTCCGGAAGGCAGAAGTGTTGTGGTACTTGCAAAGGAACTTTTCGGGATAAGAGAAAGAAATCTTTTGGAAAATAATGCGGAGTTTGTACCATTTACCGCTAAAACAAGAATGAGCGGTGTTAATTTCAATGGTACGGAAATACGAAAGGGTGCGGCTGATTCTGTAAAGGAATATGTTCTGGCAAACGGCGGTACTTACAGCAAAGAATGTGAACAGACAGTTCTTGATATCTCCAACAAGGGCGGTACTCCCCTTGTGGTAGCAAAAAATCATAAGATACTTGGCGTTATCTACTTAAAGGATATTATCAAACAGGGCGTACAGGAAAAGTTTGCAGACCTCAGAAAAATGGGTATCAAAACCATCATGATTACAGGCGACAATCCGGTTACAGCGGCTGCAATCGCAGCAGAAGCAGGAGTTGATAATTTCCTTGCCGAGGCAACACCAGAGGGCAAGCTTAAAATGATTAGAGATTATCAGGCTAAAGGTCACCTTGTTGCAATGACCGGTGACGGAACAAATGACGCTCCGGCACTTGCACAGGCTGATGTTGCAGTTGCTATGAACAGCGGTACGCAGGCGGCAAAGGAGGCAGGCAACATGGTTGACCTTGATTCCTCTCCGACAAAGCTTATTGATATTGTCCGTATCGGCAAACAGCTGCTTATGACAAGAGGAAGTCTTACTACATTTTCAATTGCAAATGACGTTGCGAAATACTTTGCCATTATTCCGGCACTGTTTATGGGACTTTATCCGGGACTCAAAGCACTGAACATCATGAATCTTACTTCTCCGCAAAGCGCCGTATTATCCGCAATAATCTACAATGCGCTGATAATCATTGCTCTCATACCACTTGCACTGAAAGGTGTAAAATACCGTGAAGTTCCTGCCGGAAAGCTTTTGTCAAGGAATCTGCTTGTATATGGTCTTGGCGGACTTGCAGCACCGTTTATTTTCGTAAAGCTGCTTGATATTATCATTACAGCATTAGGTCTTGCTTAACAGGAGGTTACAGACATGAAAGTTTTAAAAAGAGCGCTTATTATATTTCTGATTTCCACATTACTCTGCGGAGTGGTATATACAGGTGTTGTAACAGGACTTGCCCAGCTGATTTTTCCGGACAAGGCAAACGGAAGTATTATAGAGGTTGACGGTGTAAAGTACGGCAGTTCACTTCTTGCACAGCAGTATACCGATGATTCACATATGTGGGGCAGAATAATGAACCTTGATGTAAGTACGTATAAGGACGAAGACGGAAAACCTCTTGTATATGCAGGTCCGTCAAATTTAAGTCCCGAAAGTGATGAATATGCACAGCTGGTTGAGGAACGTGTCGAAAAAATAAAAGCATCAAATCCAGACATGGGTGATACGCCGATACCGGAAGATTTAGTCACCTGTTCAGGCAGCGGACTTGATCCGCATATCTCTCCGGCAGCGGCTGAATATCAGGTAAAAAGGCTTGCAAAAGCGAATGATATGTCAGAGGACGAAGTAAGAGATATTATTGATGAGTGCACCGACGGCAAATTTCTTGGAGTGTTCGGTGAGAAAACAGTCAATGTACTTGAAGTCAATCTTATGCTGGACGGAATTTTGAAATAAAGGAGAGGTGCGTATGCAGAAGAAAATCGCTGCATGGAGCAAGGATATTCCATGTCCGAGAACAGATACTCTGCCACATCCGCTGATATCTGCAATAGATTTTGTATATTTACTCAGCAATGCTTTTGAATGTAATCCAATGATTTATAGCTCTGCTGATAATGCTCTCTGGATTTATTATCCCAATTCCTGCTATGTATGTGAGGAGTTCTTTGAAAACTATGGTTTATACATGGCTGTTTCACATACTTCAGTATATGGAGGAGCCGAAGGTTTTGAAGGAGGCAAGCTTACAGCGGCATATATAAATAATAGCTCTGCACTCCATTGCATGAAGCATAATGTTTCCGGAACAGATTTTGAATTTATAAGGGATATCACATTAAAAATATCTCTCCAGAGTGAAACTCACAGCCAGGAATATAAAAAAATAATTTCGGCAGTTAACTGGAAAAGCGGCTATATTGTTATCGAACGCACAGAATTTTCCGAGAATATTTTCAGCGGATTCGCTCAAAAAAGCAGTGATACCTATTACAGATACATTGCATTTGATGAGTATAAAAGCTATCTGAACTCTCTTTCCATAGAACAGCGAAAAAAACTCTGGCTGATTTATTTTGAAGATGGGCTTAGCCCACTGGAGTTTGATGACGCATTTTCTGCTATGGAAAGAAACGAAATTTCAGTTTTTCCATGGGAACTTGCTTTAAGACTTGCTCTTGAGGAAAAGGAAATTTCCGTCAGCTATGACAATGGTTACTGCATTACTGACAAGAACGGCAGGCGTATAACCCCAAGCTTTGAATCAAGAAACAGCGCTGAAAAGCTGTTCATTAAACTTCTTTTCCCTAAACACACCATATAGTAAACCTGATACAGCAGACTGATTTTCAAAGCAGTCTGCTGTATCTTTATGCAATTTTAATGTCAGAAAAAAATTCTTTGCACTATTTTTACAGAAAAAATGAGATAATTAGTTATGATAAGATAGGAAAATGTTGAAAAGTACAGGAAAATGAATTATAATAATGTGTGAGGTGAGCAAAATGGATGAACGTAAAGCGTCGCCTGATGAAATACTTGAAGCTATAAATACAGAAGAAAGGAATTCACACAGAGGAAAGCTGAAAATATTTTTCGGATATGCTGCAGGAGTCGGCAAAACATATGCTATGCTTAAAGCGGCTCACGCTGCCAAAAACAGCGGCTGTGATGTGGTTGCCGGCTATGTTGAACCACATCCTCGCCCCCAGACTGCTGCACTTCTGGACGGACTGGAGGTACTGCCCTATAAAAAAGTTGAGTACAATGGCATAACTCTGAATGAATTTGACCTTGACTGTGCAATAAAACGAAATCCACAGCTTATTCTGGTAGATGATGTGGTACAATAAAACTTGACACAGGAACCTCAAAATAATACAATAAAG
>JBJERG010000255.1:0-3413 GCA_051882155.1 Ruminococcus sp. | reverse complement strand
AACTTTCCGTTATTTTGACCGAAGTGCAATGTGAAGTGACGGTAAAAATACAAAAAAAGTGCAAAGGGATTGAAAAGGCTGGAATGATTCAGAAAGTGCTGAAAATACGTATATTTTTAAATAAAGAAGAGGAGAGTTATTATTAGGGCAAATTATAAAATGTGTATGAGCAATTAAATATACTTGGAGGCTTACATGAAAAAAAGCAAAAAAATATTATTGATATTATTGTCAACAATATTAACTATCGGAGGAAGTGGTTGCGGAATGAATAATGCAAAAAATGAAGCTGTTCCAAAAGAAGAACCTGCATTAAATGAGTGGCAAAAGGAATTTCTTGTAGAACAGAATTTGCCTACAGAATATTCAGAGCTTAATTTAACCCAGCAATTATCTGTAGATGCAATATATGAAATGATTACGTATCTTGAAGATAAGTATGGAGTTGAATTTGAGTATTGCGGCTATGTAAGACCACAGATACTTGAAAAAGAATATCTGACTGCTATTCCTAAAGGTGGAAATGAAAAAAACAGATACTGTTACGGTAACACGTGAGGATGATGGAGCACTTACAGATGATTACCCAAATGTTGCTGTAAGACCTTATTATGAGCATATGATAACTGATTATGTTAAGGAGTATTTTAACTCCGATAAAATTAAAGTATTATCTACAGTTACAAAAACTTCACTTGAAAGTGTAGAGAATATTTATAATGAGAAGTTAGAAGGTAATATTTCTGCTACAAATGTGATTTTTATCCATAGCGACGTATGCTCCAAAGATATGCTTGCTAAATTTGCTGCTGATTACTGTAGAGGACCGGTAAAAAAGAGGTGAAAACGTTCGGAAAGGAAAAGTCGAAAAACGCCCGAAATTAGGCGGTTATTCGGTATTATTTTTAAGGAACAAAAAACAGGCGAAAAGTGCTTTTTAACGAATAAGCGAAAACAGCGTAAAAACCTCGAAAATTCGGGGTGTTTGCGCTGTTTGTTTGTATATTAGCAATCTGTGAGTTGTTCGTTTATGTTCCTTTAAAAGTGCTTATGTATTAAGCCATTCTTCAAGAACTGCTATGACTTTATCAAACGCTTTGATAAAGTTTTCTTTATTTGCCAAAAGCCTGGAATTACTTGAGGATATAGAAAGCAGCCAAAGCTCTTCAAGCAGATTTTCAAGAGCAGTAGCATAATTGATGTAGTCCTCTTTTTTAAATTTATTTTTTATTGTCAAAAAACTATTTAATAATAGGTCTATTGAATAGAGATGCAACTGTAATTCTGTATTATTACTATCATGCAAAAGAGTATCCATATTTTTGCTTGTTTCCTTCATTTTATGCTTTAAATATTCAGGGGATTTTAGTAAGATATCTTTTTCGCTAAGGCACATTTCTCCATTCCCACTTTTTAACCATTCATAGTTGACGTTAAATTGTTCTGCTATTACTTGCAATAGCTTTGAAGACGCTTGATCTTTGTTGTTTTCTATTTTAGAAATATGAGTGCGTGAAATTTCTATAGAATCGGCAAATTCTTGCTGGCTCATTTTGTTTATTTTTCTTAAAAGTCCAATTCTTTCGCCTACTGTCATTATGCAATCCTCCGAAACCCCACATTCCCACTTTTTAAAGCTTGACATATGTGGGAATGTGGGGTAAAATATAATTGTGGTTGAACTTCCAATTTAATTATACCACAAAAGAAAATAAAAAGAAAGGGGTAAAAGCAATGAAAAGCGGAAAATATTGTGAGTTTGGCAAAGTAATATATAAAAGACTTGCCGAACTGAATATGACGCAGAAAGCACTTGCCGAAAAGGTTCATTGTCAGCGTTGTCAGATTTCATGTTATGCACGTGGGATAAACAAACCGACGGTGGTAACACTGATGAAGCTTTGTCTGGTGTTGGATCTGGATCTTAACGAAATGGCTGAGCTGCTGGAAAGAGACGGTCAGACGAATGAATGAACATTGGATCACAGTAAAGGAAGCTGCTGCTTGCTGTAATGTTACAGAAAGAGCAATTCAACTTGATGCAGAACGTGGCACACTACAATACAAGTACATAGCCGGAAGAGGGCGAGGAGGAAAGCAGCTCCGTATCCTGCTCGAAAGCCTTTCACCGGAAGCGCAGCGCAATTATCTGAAAGAGCAGAAAAAAACGGCTTCAGGAGATGCCGAAAAGATTCTTCTTGACAGGATGTCAGCGGATAAACGAGACCAGCTTGAAGAAAAGTTCCTGATTACACGAAAATACATTGAATTCCGTGACAATTATCCGCACAAAGACCATGTAAAGCAGTTTGTGAAGTATATGAAAAAGCATTATCCTATGATTGAATTCAAAACAGAACGGCTTGCAGTCTGGGCAGCAAAATATGAAGAACAGGGCGCAGCCGGTCTCATAGATCTGCGAGGATGCCGAAATAAAAACAATACTTCGCTTACAAAAGAAATGCAGGAAATGTTCTTGAAGTACTATTTAACGGACAAAAAACCGTCAATCAAGCAGTGTTATGATGATGTGAGCGAAAATTTTAACGGCAAAGTGCCGCATATTTCTTCATTTAAGCGTTTCCTGAAAACAGTCCCAGACCAGACCCTTGTAAAATACAGGGGCGGAAATAAGAATTTTGATGATGATTGCTTACCCAGCATTCAGACAGATTATGAAAGCATAGCATCAAACTATGAATGGATTGCCGACCATCATCAATTTGATGTCATTGTGAATGACAAAGGAAAAGTCGGGCGTGCATGGCTCAGTACATGGATTGACCGCCGTTCAAGGTACATTGTAGGTTATGTGATTAATCTTCGGGAACCAAATTCAGATATTGTTCTGGATAGCTTTACAGAAGCGGTAAGAAATTGCGGTATTCCGAAAAGAATACAGATTGACAACGGCAAGGATTACAAAGTACATGACCTGTTTTGCCGTGACAGTCCCTACGCTCTGGCAGCTGAACTGAAAGCAGCTGTACGAATTTCACTTCCGTACAATGCGAAAGCAAAGTCTATTGAACGTGCTTTCAGAAGCATTGAAAGCTTTAATAAAATGCTGGAATCCTACTGCGGTGACCGTCCTGACAATCGTCCGGAATCTATGAAAATGACAAATGATAAGATTCAGGACAAGGTAATGACTTATGAGGAATTCAAAGAAACTGCTGCACATGTAATCAATCTGTACAACAATACGCCGCACAGCGGAAAAGGCATGAACGGGCGCACACCTTACCAGTGCTATAAAGAAGAATTCAAAGAGCCGATGCAAAAGCTCGGAGATAAGGAATTGCTTAACATCATGCGCAGAAGAACACGCTGTGTTAAGGTTACTAAGAATGGAATCAAGTTTGCTGAGTTGGGCGGCATCGACTATTACAGTGACGAACTTGTAATGTATT